>JBHJGY010000007.1:0-36974 GCA_050331335.1 Pikeienuella sp. | reverse complement strand
TTCGCCCGGCGCTTGGGGCACATAGCCGAGCCCGATCGCAGCGCCCAGATGATGCCCGTAATTGCCGCTGCTCAGATAGCCCACGATCTCGCCGTCGCGCAGGATCGGTTCGTTGTGGAAGAGCAGCGGCTCGGGGTCGTGCAGTTGGAACTGCAGCATCCGCCGCGAAAGCCCCGCCTGGCGCTTGGCCAGCACCGCCGCGCGGCCCAGGAAATCGCCATAGGCCGACGGCTCTTTCTCCGTCTTCACCGCAAAGCCGAGCCCCGCCTCGAGGATATGGTCCTCATCGGTGATGTCGTGGCCCCAATGGCGGAACGCCTTCTCCAGACGGCAGCCGTCGAGCACATGCAACCCGCAGAGCTTGAGCCCCGCCGGCCGGCCGGCCTCCTCGATCGCCTCGAAGGCTTGCGCGGCCTGGTCGGCGGGCAGATAGAGCTCCCAGCCGAGCTCGCCGACATAAGAGACCCGGTGCGCCCGGCCGAGCCCCAGCCCGATCTCCACCTCCTGCGCCGTGCCGAACGCAAAGGCCTCGTTGTCCAAGGGCTGCGGGATCACCTGCGAGAGCACCGCGCGCGCCTTCGGCCCCATCACCGCGATCACCGCCTCGGCGGAGGTGACGTCGGTGGCGACCGCATGGGCCGCCTCAGGGGTGTGCCGGCGGATCCAGGCGAGGTCGCGCCGCAGCGTCGCCGCCGGGGTGACGACGAGAAACACCCGCGCCGAGAGCCGCGTCACCGTGACATCCGCCTCGATCCCGCCGCGCTCGTTGAGGAACTGGGTGTAGACGATCTTGCCGGGGGAAACCCGCAGATCCGCGCCGCAGATCCGCTGCAGCACCTCCTCGGCGTCGCGGCCCTCGACCCGGATCTTGCCGAAACTGGAGAGATCGAAAAGCCCGACCCCCTGGCGCACCGCCCGGTGCTCCTCGGCGGCGTTCTCGAACCAGTTCTGCCGCCCCCAGGCATAGCGATACGCGCGCGCCTGGCCCTCGGCGGCAAACCAATTGGCCCGCTCCCAGCCCGCCGTCTCGCCGAAGACCGCGCCGCGGGCCTTCAGATGTTCATGCAACGGCGAGCGCCGCACCCCCCGCGCGGTCTCCGGCTGGCGATAGGGGAAGTGATCGGCATAAAGCAGGCCCAGCGTCTCCGAGACCCGCGCGCGGAGATAGCGCCGGTTGACCTGAAAAGGCTGCGCCCGGCGGATATCCACATCCCACAGATCGAAGGGCGGGTGGCCCTTGTCCATCCACTGCGCGAGCGCATGCCCCGCGCCGCCCGACGAGACGATGCCGATGGAATTATACCCCGCCGCCACCCAAAAGCCCTTAAGCTCCGGCGCCGGGCCGAGATAGTACCGGTCGTCCGGGGTGAAGCTCTCGGGCCCGTTGAAAAAGGTGTGGATCCCCGCCTCGGCCAGCAGCGGCACCCGCGCGCAGCCCATCTCCAGGATCGGCGCGAAATGGTCGATATCCTCCGGCAGTTGGTCGAAGCAGAAGCTCTCCGGGATCCCGTCCATCCCCCAGGGCTTGGCCTTGGGCTCGAAGGCCCCGAGCATCAGCTTGCCCGCATCCTCTTTGTAATAGGCGCATTCGTCCGGCACCCGGAGCACGGGCAGCTGCGACAGCCCGGCCACCGGCTCGGTGACGATGTAGAAATGCTCGCAGGCATGCAGCGGCACCGCAACGCCCG
Source organism: Pikeienuella sp. (assembly GCA_050331335.1). Classification (GTDB taxonomy): domain Bacteria; phylum Pseudomonadota; class Alphaproteobacteria; order Rhodobacterales; family Rhodobacteraceae; genus Thermohalobaculum. The sequence continues at coordinate 35,286 of JBHJGY010000007.1, read as the reverse complement.
CCATCGCCCCGATCTCGCGCGCCCACATCCCGCCCGCATTGATCACATGTTCGCAGGCGATCTCGCCCGTGCTGCCGTCCGCCATCGCCCAAGCGACCCCGGTGACGCGCCCGCGATCCTGGATGACCCGGGTCACCTTCACGCCTTCGTGGATCTCAGCGCCCCGCATCCGCGCGCCCTTGGCCAGCGCCAGCGCGATATTGGCCGGATCCGCCTGCCCGTCGCCCGGCAGATGCACCGCCGCCACCACATCCGAGGTCTCCAGATGCGGCCAGAGCGCCTTGGTCTCGGCCGGCGAGATCTCCGCCACCTCGATGCCGAAAACCCGCGCAAGCGCCGCCTGGCGCCGGATCTCCTCGGCGCGCGCCTCGGTGAGCGCCACCGTCATGGAGCCGGTCTGGCGCAAGCCCGTGGCCACCCCGGTCTCCTCCTCAAGGCGCACGTAAAGATCGGTGGAGTACTTCGCCAGCCGCGTCAGGTTCTGGCTGTTGCGCAACTGCCCGATCAGACCCGCCGCATGCCAGGTCGTGCCGCAGGTCAGCTGGCGCCGCTCCAGCAACACCACATCCCGCCACCCCAGCGCGGCCAGGTGATACGCGATGGAGCATCCGGAAACGCCACCGCCAATGATAACCGCACGCGCCTCGCCCCGAATTGTGCTCATCTGGATCGATCCACTTGGTTTGCTGAAAATGACTGAGGGGGCATCTGCTCAGATCCCCAGGCGATCGAGCAGGCGAAAGGCCGCGACGGTGGCGCCGACCCCGATCCGACGGAACCGGTGAAACGGGATCGGCTCGGCACGAGAGACGGGAAAGTCGAGCTCGGCCTCCGGACGACCTGCGGCCCAGTCGGCCAGAATTTGGCCCATCACCGTGGCCATACCGACGCCGCGGCCGTTGAACCCGAGCCCTGCCATCACGTTTGGCGCGATCCGGTGCAGGCCTGGCTCATGGGCGCGGGTGAGCGCCACGTCCCCGCCCCAGGCATAGCGCCACCGCGCGCCCGTCAGCTGGGGGAAGAGCTGCCCGGCCCGCTCACGCAGCGCCTGTTGACGGCGCAGCACGTTGCGGTCGCTCAGCGCCCCGCGTCCGCCGATCACAAAGCGCCCCGCCGCGTCCTTCCGGAAATAGAGCAGGAGACGGTGGGTATCCGACGGCGAATGCCCGTGCGGCAGGATCGACCTGGCGATGTTGTCGGAGAGCGGCTCGGTCGCGACCTGCACCGATGTCACCGGGATCACCGACCGCCCCAAGGGCGCGGCAAAGCCATGGGTATAGGCATTGGTGCAGATCAGCGCGCGCGCCGCCGTAACCGAGCCCGCCGCGGTCGTCACGGTCACCGTGTCGGCGTCGGACGTCACCTCAGTGGCGCGGGACCGGCCGTGAAGCCGTGCGCCGTGCCGCTCCGCGGCCTCGGCAAGGCCGAGCGCGAAATTGAGCGGATGCAGGTTTCCCCCGCGGCGGTCGATCAGCCCGCCGACATAGACGCCGACGCCCAGCAGTTCGGCTATCTCCGCCGCATCGATCTCGTCGACATCGTGGCCCCTTGCCCGCCATTGCCGGCCGGTTTCGCGGAGCTTCGCAAGGTTGCGCGCCGTGGTCGCCGCCCGGACCCAGCCGCACCGATGGGCGTCGCAGTCGATGCCATGGCGCGCAATCAGGCCGTAGACGAGGTCCCCACCGGCCGCCGTGCGCGCGACGATCCGCTTGCCGAGATCGGGGCCGTATTTCGCCTCGGTCTCGGCCGGGTCGGCCTTCAGCCCTGGATTGACCTGCCCCCCATTTCGCCCCGACGCCCCCCAGCCGACGGTGCCCGCCTCGAGAACGACGACGCTCTGTCCGGCCTCGGCAAGATGCACCGCCGCCGAGAGCCCGGTGAAGCCGGCCCCAATAATCACGGTGTCCGCCGCCACATCGCCGGCAAGGGCCGGACGCTCTGCTGTGGCGTTCGCCGTCGCAGCCCAGAGGCTTGCGGCCAAGGGCGCCCGCTCGTCGGGGATCACGGCGGCTTGGGTCATGCGGCGAGCGGGGTCTCGACCGGCGTGGCAATGTAACGGATCAGCGGCGCCGTGCTGTCGGCCACACCTGCCGCTTCCGCCTCGAGGAAGGCGACCGCCACCACCTCGTGCTCGGTCATTCGCTTGAGCACCGCCCGGTCGGGCTCCGGAGCCATCGCCTCCAGCCGCAGAAAATCGCCGATATAGCCGGGGAAGGTCGCGCGCATATCGGCGATCATGCCGTCCCAATCTTGCGGGCCGCGATCCGCGTCGGCCGTGCCCGAGGCTATCAGCTCAGGCAGAGGCTTGGGCACGAGCCCGTAGCGCCTGATCAGCGGTTCGACGATCGCCGCGCAATGGGCCTCCACCTGGGCGAGGAGGCTCATCGCGCGCTTGTGCTTTGGCTCGGAGAGACGATCCGCAAGCGCCCGAAAATAGACTTCGCCGGCGATCTCCTCCTCGTAATACTGCAGCAGCGTGGCGAGATAGGTCGGGCTGGGCTGGTCGGTCTCAGCCCGCGGGGGTAGCTCTGCGCCCACATCTACCCGGTCGTGCTGCATCGGCTGGTCGAGATCGACAGCGGCGTCCGTCTCCATGGCATAGCGGTGGCCGGCATAGGTTGCGGCGGCGACGATGGCGGGCGCCTCGCAGTCACCGATCCGCTTGAGCGTGAAAGGAAGCGCCGCCGCGTCGCCGCCAGCGCGCGCCAGGATCTGGTGATAGAGCGCATCGTTTGGCTGGCGTTGGGTGACGAGGACGGCGCTGCTGACAGCAAGGCTCCGCGCAACGCCCGTATACGCGCAGGCCAGCGTCGCCGTGGTCCCGTCGAAGTCGGTCAGCGCATGGGCGGTGACGATCTCGACACCTATCTCCATAAGCCGGGTGCGCACACGCCAGCGCTCGGATGTATTGCCGGCCCAGGCGCAGACGCTGTCCGACTGGGTGACATAAGTCACCGGGACGCCGGTCGCCCGGATCCGTTCCGCGATGATACCGGCCATGTAGTGATTCTCGCCGTCGAAGACGACCGTGGGGCCCTCGGGCAAGCGGCCATCCATAATGTCGTCCGGCGTGAGGATCTCTGCACCGCCCTTTGCCACGGGGACCAAGGTCTTGCCGTCGAACCGCGCGCGCTGCCAGGTGGCGCCGGTGGCGATGGCGACATGGTCCGCACCCACCTCGAAGACGTCTTCTGCCGAAAGGCGGCTCTCGAGAAACACTTCGACATTCGCCATCTTCTGGATCTGTTGGACGCGGTAGTCGCGCACCCGGATGTATTCGCTCATGCCCGGCAGGCTGGCTTCGCGTGCCACCCGCCCGCCGAGCTCCCGCGACGCCTCGGCGAGCATAACGTCATAGCCCCGTGCGCCGAGCGCCCGCGCCGCTTCGAGCCCCGCCGGACCAGCGCCGACCACCAGCACCCGCGCATCGGAGCCCTTCTGCGGCGCTGTCTCCGGATGCCAGCCCTTGCGCCACTCCTCGCCCATGGTGGGGTTCTGCGTGCAGCGGATCGGGGTGCCGGTGCTGTCGCCCGAGTAGCAGATGTTGCAGCCGATGCATTCGCGGATGTCCTCGAGCCGGCCCTCCTCGATCTTTTTCGGCAAAAACGGGTCGGCGATCGAGGGCCGCGCCGCGCCGATCAAGTCCGTGACACCGCGCTTGATCTGGCTCACCATCGTGTCCGGCGAGGTAAAACGGCCAACGGTCACGACGGGCTTTGTCGTCACCGATTTGACCCAAGACATGTAAGGCTCGAGCGCGGCCTCCTTGGTGAAACGTGACACCCCCATCTCGAGCGAATAGTCGGCGATGTTGATGTCCCAGAGGGCGGGCAGCTGGGCCAGCATCTCGAACATCTCGCGACGCTCGCCCTGCTGGGGTTTGCCGTCCTCGCCGATCGTCTCGTCCGCCTTGATGCGCACCGCCACCCCGCAGCGATCGCCCACCGCCTCCTTCGTCTCCTCGATCAGCTCGCGCACCAAGCGCAGGCGGTTCTCCAGCGAGCCGCCGTACTCGTCCGTTCGGGTGTTTGCCCGCGGGTCGAGGAAGTTGGCCAGGAGATAACCGTGGGTCGCGTAGACATAAACGATGTCGAAGCCAGCCTGACGTGCGCGCAGAGCGGCTTTGGTGTGCCAGCGCCGGAAGTTGCGGATGTCGGTCTTGTCCATCGCACGCGTCTGCATCGGATGGCCGGCGAGATTGGGTAGGCTCGCCACATCCATCGGCACCTCGCGGGTGTGATGGTTGGGGCTGCGCGCGCCGCCATACCAGAGCTCGGCGCCGGCAAGTGCGCCATGCATGTGCACGCGGTCGGTCATGGCGGAATGGGCGCGGATGTCGCTGTCGTCCCAGAGCGACGCATAAACATGGGGTAAGTCGTCGGAGGACGGGTGGATCGAGCAGTATTCGGTGCAGACGACGCCCCAACCGCCCTCGGCCTTTACCCCGCGCATGGCGGCCAGGGTCTGCGGTCGGAGGAACCCCATGCCGGTGCAGTGCGGCACCTGGTAGAAGCGGTTCTTCGCGGTCACCGGGCCGATCTGGACCGGCTCGAACAGAATGTCGTAGCGGGGATCGCGGGTCACAGGAGCAGTCCTTCTTTCAATGGGCTCAGTCTATGGCAAGGGCAGGGAGTTCGCGGCGGAACGGCAGCGCATCATGGACGGGCTCGCCGAGCTCGCGGGCGTACCGGTGTCCGGCATAGACCGCGGCCGCGATCGTGCCCGGTCCGAGGCAATCGCCGATGCGGGCGAGGCTTTTGGGCGCGTCCGCGCCCGCGGCCGTTAGCGCTGCGATCTCGTGGTAGAGCGCATCGACGGGGCGGCGCATGGTGACCATCAGCAGCGTGCCGCAAGCGATCTCGTGGGTGCGCTCGGTGTAACCGCATTCGAGTGTCGCGCTCTCGCGGCCCCGGGCGATCACCGCATGGAGCGGCACGATGCCGACCCCACTCTCGATCAACCGCCGCTGGATCTTGCCTTGCTCGAGGGTGTTATGGGTCCAGTTTGAGACATCGGCTGCCGGGGTGACGAGGGTGACGTCGTGGCCCTGCCCGCGGAGCAGTTCGGCCAACACCCCGCCCATATAGTAATGATCGTCGTCGAAGATCACGACGGGTCCCTCGGCGGCTTCGCCCGCCATCACGTCGTGCGGGGTCATCACCCGGGCCCCCTCGGCAACCGGGATCGGCGCATAATTGGCGCGTCCCTGCCCGGAGGGGCACCACGTGGCACCCGTGGCGATGACCAGATGGTCGGCGCCGAATTCGAGCGCCTGCTCGGCGGTCAGCCGGCTGTCGAGATAGGTCTCCACATTGGGCATCTGACCGATCTGGTAGGCGCGGTAATCCGCCACGCGCTGCCAGGCGGAAAGGCCCGGCAACCGGCTCTCCACGGCAACCCGCCCGCCGAGCGCACGGCCCGCCTCCGCCAGCGTGACATCATAGCCCCGTTGGCCGAGCGCCCGCGCCGCTTCGAGCCCCGCAGGCCCCGCGCCGACGATCAGCACGCTTTCAGGGGCATGGGCGGACGCAATCCGCTCCGGGTGCCAGCCGCGACGCCATTCTTCGCCCATGGTCGGGTTCTGGGTGCAGCGCATCGGCACCATGTGGAAATCCGCCGAGACGCAGATGTTGCAGCCGATACATTCGCGGATGTCGTCGATCCGCCCTTCCTCGACCTTCTTCGGCAGGAACGGATCGGCAATCGAGGGCCTGGCCGCGCCAATGAGGTCGAGCCGTCCGGATTTGATCAACGACACCATCGCGTCGGGCGACGTGTAGCGCCCCACCCCCACCACGGGCTTCGAGGTCACCTGTTTGACGAACGCGACATAGTCGTTCTGGAACCCCTCCTCCGAAAACCGGGAGGTGGCGCTGTCGTGCTCCCAGTCGCTGAGATTGACGTCCCAGAGGTCTGGGATCTCGGCCAGCATCTCCACCACATCGCGCCCCTCCGCCTCGCAGGTCAGCCCGTCCTCGCCCATCAACTCATCGACCGCGAAGCGAACTGCGACGCCGCAAGTGTCCCCGACGGCGTCCTTCGTGTCGGAGAGGATCTCGCGGAACAGGCGGATCCGGTTCTCCAAGCTGCCGCCGTATTCGTCGCCGCGGTCGTTCCATCGGCGCGAGAGAAAGTGGGAGATCACGCTCAGGTCGTGCCCCGCATATACATAGACGATGTCGAACCCCGCCCGCTGGGCGCGCTTGGCCGCCGCGACATGCCAGCGCCGGACATTGCGGATATCCGCGAGATCCATCGCCCGCGACTGCACCGGCTCGTAATAGGAGACCGGGCGCGCAGACGGCCCCATCGGGATCTCGCGGCTATAGCGGTTGGCGGTGTGGATACCGTCATAGCAGGGTTCGATCCCGGCGAGCCCGCCATGGGCGTGGATCATCTCGCACATCTTGCGCCAGACCGGCAGGTCGTCATCGTTCCAAAGCCGGCCCTCGATGATGGGCGACAGCTCTGAGGTGTGGTGGATCTCGGTCTGCTCGGTGCACACGACGCCCCAGCCGCCCTCCGCCTTAATGCCCCGCATCTGGGCCATCGAGGAGGGATAGGCGCGGCCCATGCCATTGCAGTGGGGGACCTGGTAGAAGCGGTTTCTTGCCGTCACGGGACCGATCTTCACCGGCTTGAACAGGATGTCGTAGCGCGGGTCGCGCGCAGGCTTGCGGATATCGGGATCGTGAAGGGTCATTCTGCGCCGCTCCTCAGGCGTTGCTTTTGTCTGCCGCGCGCGTCGCAGGAGCTGCACCCCTGGCGGCCATCTAACGCGGCCAGGGCCGCGCGGGCCGCACTCTCCCCGCTCAGATGGGCGCCCGAGCAAAGCGCGGCCAGCGGGACGCCGACGGCCTCGCCGGCAAAGAACACCCGCTCTCCCAACGGCGCTTTCAGGACGCCGCGGGCCGCGTGTCTGCCCGGACGGGCGGCGGCATAGGCCCCTTGGGTGAGGGGGTTGGCATGCCAGTCCGTCATGTGACCTTTGACGAAGTGCTTGCGGGCCTGGCTGCCGACCGCACCGACAAACTCTGCGAGCGCGAAGTCGATGGCCGCCGCCGCGCCCGCCGCGGAAAGCTCCCAGGCGAACTTCCCGCCGATGAAGCCCACCGAGAGATCGAGGCCCGTGGGAAACGTGACGAAGTAACAGGCTGGCGCCGGGACTTCCTGCGGGACGGCATAGGACAGCCAATCGTTGTCGTTCAGACCGAAGCGCGCCCCGTCGAACTGAAGCGCGATTTTCGTAAGGAGACCCATCGGCAGATCCGCGATGGCCTGCGACTTCTCCGCCGGCAGGTCCGGGGTGAAGCGGATCGCGCCGGACCCGAGCACACCGGTGGAAACGGTGACGATGCAAGCCGCCGCCTCGATCGTCCCGGCGGTGGTCTCGACGCGGACCCCCTGCCCGCTCCAATCCACCGCCGTCACTTCGGTGCCAAGCTTCACCGGCAGGTTCCGCCCCAGATGGGCCACCAGCGTGCCCAGCCCGTCGCGGATCAGAAGATCCACCTCGTACTCGGCATAGGAGTTCATGTCCGCTGTGGAGCAGTCGGCCATGTCGACCGCGTAGCCCATGGTCAACCAGGACTGCGCTTCGGCCGAATAGGGCAGATCCTTTGGGATCACGCTTGCCACAGGGACATCGCCTGCGCCCCAGGCGGCGGTGTAGATCGCGTTGGTCGCAGCGGCCAGGCGACGCTGCTCGGCCATGCTTGCCCCGCTGCCATCGATAAAGAATGCCTCGCCCGCCCCTGAATGATCGACCATCGTGAAACCGAGCTCGCGCGCAAGATCCAGATGCGGCAGTGACCGGGGGCCCTGAAGCCAGGCACAGCCATGGTCGTAGGGCACACCGAAGGTCGCGCTCTCGGTATAGGCCCGCCCGCCGATCCGGGTCGCCGCCTCGACCAAGACCACGCTCTTACCCGCCGCGATCAGCCACCGGGCCGCAGCGATCCCTGCACTGCCCGCGCCGACGATTACCACCTCGGGGTTGGTCGGCAACGCCGCGCCGAGGCTGGGCGCGACGAAAGCACCGGCTGCTCCTGCCATGAAGGCTCTCCGCGTAAAGAGGGGATGTGTCATCGAATGGATGCCATAGATGCCGGCGCGCCGGGGGGGAAACGCGCGGGAAAGTGGTTGGACAAAAGCTCCCAGAGCCGCTGGCGCGCATCATCTACGCTCACCCAGTCCGGATAGAGTATCATGCTGAGCCAAAGCCCGTCGGCCATGCTTTCGATCGATTGCGTAAGCGCGGCCGGAGCGAAATCGATCTGGGCCCCGTCCTGCTTGAGCTGCGCCAGCGAAGTTTCGAGCGCCTCTGCGCGCTCATTGTCAAAATCTGCCACCATCTCACGATAAAACGCGCGATACCGGGCCTCTCCAAAAAACGCGAACCAGGCGCGCATCTTGTTGCGGGTCGCCACATCCGCATGAAAGTTCGCGCTGATGATCCCCCAGACCTTTTCGGCCGGGCCGAGGCCTTGAGCCGTCTGAAACTCGGTCCAATGGTCACGCAGCTCCTCGGACAGATGCACCAGCGTCGATTTGAGCAAGTTGTCCTTGTTTTCGAAGTGAAGGTTCACGATCCCCATCGACAGGCCTGCCCGTCCGGTGATCTCGGCCATTGTGGTACGGGAGACACCCAACTCGGCGATTGCGTCGATCGTCGCGTCGATCAACTGCTTGCGCCGAACCGCCTTGGGCGCCGTGCGCCGCGTCCGAAGCTTGGTGGTGCCATCCATCACCGCACCTCCCGTCAGCGCCGATCAAGGACGATGAGCGCGTCCTCACGCCAGCTCAACCAAACCGGCGCGCCTTCGGTGAGGGCGCTGAATGCCGAGAGATCCGCGTTCTGCGCCGAGACTGATACGAGTTCCGCACATCCGGGCACCCGTACCTGAAAGTGAGAGCGCTCGCCGAGATAGCTCGTGGTTTCCAGCGCGCCCGCGATCGCGCGGCCACAGGTCGGCGCCTGGCGATGCAGCGAGATCTTCTCCGGGCGGATCGCCACGCAAACCTGGTCGCCCGCCGCCATCGGGGCGCCGGTTGCGGGGAGCTCGACCTCACCGATCGCCTCGACCCCGAGCTTGGCATGCCCGTTGACCCGGGACAGCACCCGCGCCTCCAGAAAATTCATCGTGCCGATGAAGCTCGCCACATCTCGCGTCCTGGGGCGCTCATAAAGCCGGTCGGGTGTGTCGATCTGCAGGACGTTGCCATCGGCCATCACCGCGATCCGGTCCGACAGCGCCAACGCCTCCTCCTGATCGTGGGTCACGAATACGAAGGTAATACCCACAGAGCGCTGTAGCCGCCGAAGCTCAAGCTGCATCTGCTCGCGCAACTGCTTGTCCAATGCCCCCAGCGGCTCGTCCAAAAGCAGAACCTTGGGCTTGAGGACGAGCGCCCGGGCGAGGGCGATGCGCTGGCGCTGCCCCCCCGAGAGCTCATGGGCGCGCCGATCACCATAGCCCGCGAGCTGCACCAGCTCCAACATCTCGTCGATCATCGCATGGCGCCGGGCGCGCGGCAGCCGCAGCTTCCGCAGCCCGTAGCCGATATTGTCCCGCACATTGAAGTGCGGGAAAATCGCGTAGTTCTGGAATACCATATTCACCGGCCGCTCGAAGGGCGGCACCTCGTTCATCGGCTGCCCATCGATCCAGATCTCCCCATGGCTCGGCGTCTCGAACCCGGCAAGCATCCGCAGCAGGGTGGTCTTTCCACATCCAGACGCCCCCAGCAGCGAGAAAAACTCACCCTCCCGGATGTCCATATTGATGTTGTCGATGGCGCGCACAGCGCCGAATGACTTCTCGACATCGCGGATCGAAATGAAATCATCTTGCGAGGACATCGGTTAGGAAGCTCCGTTGTTGGCTTTGTCGCCCGGCTTTACGAGACCGAGGCGCCCGATCCAGAGCGCTGCGAAGACGAGGACAAAGGAGACGAAGAGGATGATGCTCGACAGCGCAAGCACCGATGGGAACTCCTGAGGAAAGCGGAGCTGCGACCAGATATACATCGGCAGCGTGGCCTCGGTTCCGGAGAGGAAAAACGCCATGATGAACTCGTCGAATGAGATCGTGAAGGTCAGCAGCAAGCTCGCAACGATGCCCGGCGCCACGATCGGGAACGTTACACGCCAAAAGGTCCACCAAGGCGTCTCGCCAAGATCGGCCGACGCCTCCTCCATCGACTTGTCGAACCCCTCAAATCGCGGGAGCAACGTGGCGATCGCGAAGGGTAGACAGACGATGAGATGGCCGATCCCAACGGTGACCAGGGACAATTGGATCCCCATGCGGCTGAGCAGCACCAGAAGCGCGACGCCGAAGATGATCGTCGGGATCACCAGCGGCAGCATCACGAAGGCCACGATCGCGCTCTGTCCAGGCAGGCGAGAGGTTGCAATGGCCCGTGCCGCCAAGACCCCCAGGGTGGTCGAGAGCACGGCAACCGGGATCCCGACCTGAAGACTGTGGCCGAGCGCTGCCCAAACGGTTTCCCGCTGCCAGAGCTCGACGAACCATTGGGTCGTGAAGCCCTGGAGCGGAAACCGTACGTATATCGAGTCGTTAAAGCTGAACAGCGGGATGAACATGATCGGCGCATAGAGCACGAACAAGAACACCGCTGCATAGATCGACAGCGCCCGGCTGGGGCGATCGATATACGAGACCTCGCTCATATAAGCCGCTCCTTATATTTGCGCATGATGAAGAGGAAGACGAGTGCGACGGCGGCAATCCAGAGCATCAGCACGATCGATAGCGCCGCCCCCATGGGCCAATTGTTGACCGGGCCGAATTGGAGCTGGATCAGGTTGCCGATCATCGCGCCATCAGGCCCTCCAAGGAGCGCCGGGGTGATGTAGTCGCCGGTCGTCGGGATGAAGATGAGGAAGGTCGCGGCAATCACCCCAGGCAGGGACAGCGGCAGCGTGATCCGAAGGAACCGCCGGACGGGCCCATCGCCGAGATCGGCGGCGGCCTCGAGCAACGACCGGTCAATCTTCTCGAGCGACACGTAGATCGGGAGTATCGCGAACGCCGCCCATGCATGGGCCAAGGTGATGATCACCGCCGTCTGACTGTAGAGCAGGAACTCGAGCGGTTCGCCGATCAGCCCGACCGACAGCAGCGCCGAGTTGACCACCCCCTCATAGCCCAGGATCACCTTCCACGCAAAAACTCGGAGCAGATAACTGGTCCAGAACGGCAGGGTCATCAGGATGACCCAGAGCATCTTGTTTCGCTTCACATGGAAGGCCACGTAGTAAGCCATCGGGTAGCACAACAGAACGGTGACGACCGTCGCCATCCCCGACACCCAAAACGAGCGGGCAAGAAAGGCGCCGAAAATCGGCTCGTCGCCGATGCGCTCGTAGTTCAGCAACGTGAAGGTTGTGTCGAAGTCGAACCCATCGCGCGACCAAAAACTCATCGCAACGAGGATCAGGAACGGGACCAGCATCCCCAGCGCCATTACAAGCAGCGCCGGTGACAGCATCGTCAAGCCGCGCAGCTTCTCGTTACGGTAAAAGAGGCTGTGCAGCGACCGCCGCCGATGCGGCGTTGCACCCATCGGGGCCGCACCGGTGACTTGGAGTTCCGTCATGCCGCACCCCCCTCAGCCTGAGGGGCGCACGGGCGGACGGCAATGCGCGTTGCCCGCCCGGTCATCGGATCAGAACCCGGCCTTGATCATCTCGAAGGTCTCGTTCATGCGCGTCTCCCAGTCTTGGTCCTGCGGGATCATGAAGTGACCTTGGTTGAGGATGTCGGCGGGCTCCCGGGAGAGGCCGAGCGAGACCAGCGTCTCCTCGTCGAACGCATCGAAGGCTTTCAGGTTCGAATGGCCATAGCCGTAGTCGTTGATCATGAACTTGCCGGCCTCGACGCTCAGCATCGCATCGATCATCTCGTAGGTCTTGTCGAGGTTCGGCGCGTCCTTGTGGACCATGATCCCGCAGACCCAGGTGAGCTGGCCCTCTTTCGGCTTGGCGAATTTCACCGGCACGCCCTCGCTCTGGAGCAGCACGGCGGAGCTGTTCCAAGTCATCGCCGCGGCCATCTCACCCGACGCCAGCGCCTGCTCCAGGGTCGTCGTGTCGTCGGTGTAAACCCGGATGAGCGGGCGCTGCTCGCGCATGACCTTCGAGATCGCGTCGAAGGCCGCATCCGTATGGATCTCCTCGAAGGACACGCCCGCCTTGATCGCGCCGCACCACCAGGCATCGCCGCCCGAAGCCAGCGAACCGAGGCGCCCCGCATAGCGCTTATCCCAGAGCATGTCCCAGCTCTCCTCGCCCTCGAGCTCGAAGAGATCGGTGCGGTAGGTGACCGAGGTCCCGCCCCAGTCGAAAGGGACCATCCAGGGCTGCCCGTTCGGCGCTTGGTTGCCCTGCATCGACACCAATTCCGGCATCACATCGCCCCAGTTCGACAACCGGCTGGTGTCGATCGGCTGGAAGAGGCCACTCCTGACCCAGCGCTTGAGCCCGGCATTGCAAGGATGGGCGGCATCCACCACGAAGCCGCCGCGCATCTTGGTCAGCGCCTCTTCGGTGCCGCCGAAGATCGAGAAGTTCGGCGCGACGCCGTGTTTCTCGATGTAGGATCCATAAATCTCGGGGATGTCGTAGCCGCCCCAGGTGAAAAACGTTGCCTGGTCCCCCTCGCTCGCGACGGCGCGGCCCGGCAGGAGCGGCGCGGTCATCAGCCCGATGCCCGCGGCAAAGAGCGATTTGGTGAAGGCGCGGCGGGAGAGCTCTCCGCTACGCAGGGCGTTCAGATTGTCGACGATATCCATAGCCTTGGTACCTCCTGTTGCAGTCAGTGTCGGTTCGCCGAGCTGTCCTCGACTGAATAATTGTTCATAAAATTAGAGATTGACACATTGTCGCGGTCAAGCCCTTTCTCCCTTAGACCGGGAAAAATCGTACGGCGACCGCCCAAACCCTGGGCCGTCGAGCAGCGCTGCCCATCATGGTAGCAAGAGGAGAAAGCGTATGACCATTTCGCAGGCAGAAGCCGCCGCCGCGGCAGCACCGCTTCGTGTCGAGCCGAACGGACCCGCGGAGGGTGGGCTCACCGAGTGGGAAGCTATGGACCCCGCGGCCCTCGCGTCCGGCACACCGGTCCAGCGCGGCCACCTCTATGACGAGGACGAGGGGCTCGGCTACAGCGTCGGCGTCTGGGACTGCACGGCATTCGACGACCGGCCCGGCCCCTATCCGGTCGACGAATACATGCTTCTGCTCGAGGGCAAGGTGATCATGGAAATGCCCGATGGTACGGAAATCACCATCGAGGCCGGCGAAGCCTTCATCATTCCCAAAGGACTGACTTGCCAGTGGAAAATGCCTGGCTATGTCCGCAAGGTGTTCATGATCCTCGACCGCCCCGACGGCGCCGAGGCCGCAAACCCCTCTCTCAACCGGGTGAGCAAGCCGCCGATGGGCGCGCTCGGCGGCGCGGGGGAGCAGACGGTTGTGGTCTCACACACCGCCTTCCTCAACGCGGATGGCCGGATGGCGGTCACCCGCCACGACTATCCGCAAGCCGTGACCGGTGCGCAGCCCGCCACGGTCAATCGGCTGGTCACGGTACTCGCCGGCGGGATTGAGCTCGACGGCACGGCATTTAGGCCCGGAGACACGGTCTATCTTCAGATGGGCCAAACGCATCGGTGGCGGATAACCGAGGGCACGCGGCTGATCGAGGCCATCTTCAACCCCGGCCGATGAGCAGAAAGCCAAGCGGTTACACTACCCTCGGCGGGGGCTTGGCGGGGCCTGGGCCGGGCCCTGACCGGGGCGGCGTCGCGCAGGCTCATCTTTTCAGCGCTTTGACGATCTTCTTGGCCGCACGCTCGCCGCTGTCGAACGCCCCATTGGCCAAGGTCGCCCGGTCCGGATCGACCGCCTCGCCCGCAAAGTAAAGCCGCTCTGCGATGGGCTTCCCGAGGGCCTTGCGCGCGCCTCTCTGGCCAGGACGCTGGGAGGAGTACGCGCCCCATGTCAGCGGATTGGTAGCCCAGTCGGTCCTGAACCCCGCGATGAAGTGTTTGCGGACATCCGAGCCGAAGAGCTTCTCCAGCTCCTCAAGCGCGAAGGACACCGTGCCGGCCTCGCCTTCCTTCGAGAGCGCCCAACCCAGCTCCCCGCCGATATTGCCAAAGAGATAGTCGTGTCCACAGGGCCAGGCGATGAAGAAGCAGGCCCGCGCCGGGGTCTCGTCGGGCACATGGTAGGTCACGACCTCACCCTCTGCGAGCCCGAAGCGGGCGCCGTCGAAGAGCATCGGCACCTTGACGAGAAGGGCCATGGGCAGGTTGTGCAGGGCCTCCTGGGTCGCCGCCGGCAGCTCCGGGGTGAAGCGGATGGCGCCGGAGGCCAGGACCCCGGTCGAGACGGTGACGAGGCAGGCCGCGGCCCGGATGGTGCCGGCCGAGGTCTCCACCGCCACCCCGGACCCGCTCCAGTCGATTGCGGTGACCACCGTGCCGAGGCGGATCGGCAGACCCTCGGCCAGGGTTGCGACGATCGCCCCGAAGCCTTCGCGCACGAGATAGCTCGGCTGGTCGTCTTCCTGCTCCCAGTGGTCCATCGGCGAGAGGTCCTTGAAGTCGACCCCGTAATCCATCGGACCGAGCCAGGACTGGGTCGTGCCTGAGAAAGCGAGGTCCTTGGGGATCACCTCGATCGCCGGATCGGTCCGCCCCGCCTTGCCCGCCTTGGTGAGTGCGGCATCGATCACCTCATAGGATCTGTCATAGGCCGCCCATTCGGCCTCGGTCGCCGCCCGACCCTCGACGAAGAGCGACTGCGGCGCGTCGGTGTGATCGACCAGGGTGAAGCCGTGCTTGCGGGCGATCTTGACGAGAGAGTTGCGGTCCGATCCCGACACCCAGGAGCAGCCGATATCCACCGGCGCGCCGAAGGCCGTGCTGTCGGTCCAGGCCCGTCCGCCGACACGGTCCGCCGCCTCCACGACGATGGTCGAGACACCCGCTTTCATCAACTTACGGGCAGCGGCCATTCCTGCGGCGCCGGCGCCGATGATCACAACCTCCGGATCAGATGGAAGCGATCCTGCTGCGGTCGCATTGCTTGGCATCACGGTCTCCTTGAGCAACGCCTGGCAGCTTAGGCCGGTGCTGCCGTTGCGTCGATGGCTCTTGGCCATCTCTTCGGGTCGGGCTCGGGCCTACATAAGGTCGAAGGCGATCGAAATCCGCTGCGCGCTCCCCTCAAACGGGATCGTCCTGTGCCAAATGAAAGAGGGGAACAACACCAAGAGCCCCGGCTTTGGGCGAAGCAGCAGTGTGTCAGGGTCTGCCAAGTCGAAGGGCGGGGCGGGGCGACCGAACTCGATCGCGCCAGCCTCACTCTCCTCCGGCACCTGAACGTAGTACACGCCGCTCAGGAACCCGCCGGGATGGATATGGGCGTCCTGGAAGCCGCCGCGGTCCAAGACGGTCGCCCAGGCGAACAGGCGGCCCGGAATAGGTCGGCGTGGGCAGTAAGGATGCGTCACCCGAGCGGCGTCGGCGAAGTAGGCGTCGATCGCCGTTCGGATCAGCCCTTCGAGCGTTGCGACAGGGCCGGCCGCCGCCCCCAAGAGATGGCCCGTCTGGCTCCCGCCCCGGGTGGTCTTGCCGACGGGTTCGGCCATCAGGGTCGGGTGACGAACCGCATGATCCGCGAGTGCCGCGTTGAACGCCGGCATATCCGGATATCCGGCAGCCGCGGTAAGCTGGGTCGGCACAATCAAGGCGTCGTAGTCGAAGATCTGCGCCGCCTCCGCACGGCGGCCGAGGCTGGCCAGCGCGGAATGCTTGGCGGCAAGCGTATGGGTATGGCCTGGAGACAGCCGCAGCGCCGCATCGTAATGGGGCAGAGCCGCCGCGGCGCCCTCGACTTCGTGTCGGATCACCCCGACATGGGCATGCAGGGCACCGCGTTCCGGCGCAAGAGCGATGGCTTCCTCGAAACGCGCCAGCGCCGCCTCGTGATCACCCAACTCGTGGAGCACGCCGCCGAGATTTGACCGGATCTCGGGATCCTGCGGCGCAAGCTCGGCCGCCCGACGCAGCGCGTCAGCGGCGTCGGTGTAGCGATGCTGGCGCTGATGCGCGATGCCCAGCCCCGCATGCGCATCCGCGAGCCCGGGATCCACGGCGATGGCCTTCTCGAAACAGGGGCCAGCCTCCGCGACCCTGTCTGCTCGGAGCATCAAGGTGCCGAGATTTAGCCACGCCGCCGGAAGGCTGGGGTCGCGCGCCACGCAACGCTCATAGCTGGCCAGGGCCGCGGCCTCGTCCCCCATCATCAGCTGAAGCTGCGCAAGATCGGCGAGGCCCTGGGCCCAATCGGGACGCGCCGCCACCGCTGTCTCGAGCATCTGCCGGCCGTCCTCAAGCCTGCCCCGACGAACCGCCCGCATCGCCGAGCGATGGAGGGCCACTGCGTCCACCCGCGCGTTCGGATCGCTCACCCTGCCCTCCTTCCATTCCTTCGAAAGCCCCCCGCCTGCGCGGCGGGGCCCAACGGCCCTAGGCCCTTGGCATCTCAGCTATAGCATGCCCGGCGGCAGTTGCTCGAAACCTCTCAACGGCGCACGGTGTTCTCCGTCCCCGAGCGCCACACCCCCAGACGATCAACCCCGTCGAGCATAGACCGACAAAACCTGCAAACCCGATCGGCAACCAAGCAGGTGAGGCCGGTCAGGAAGGCTCGCCGCCGTGCCGACGAGGCCCCGCGCCCACGGATGAGCACAGGGCCGCGGCGCATCCTTTGGGGGCGTCAGACGAAGGCCCAAGTGCCGGCAGAAACCTCGGCGAGGCTGTCGATAAACGCCGAAGTTTCCGCGTTCTCGACGCTGATCGAGAACGCAGCAAGCAGGTTATCGCGACCGAAGTCCTCGCGCGCCAACTCTCCCAGCCAAAACGCAACCCCCTGAGCATCGCCCTCTCGGTCTAAGACGTTTTGGTAGAGCAGATCGACATAGGCCTCGTCGCTGAGGGCATCGACATCGCCGAAACTCTCCTCGAACTCCGAGGACTCCAAGAAAAACCCGGCGAGCTCGACAATCCCAAAGCCCGCCTCGCGCGCATCAATCCAAAAATTCAGGCCATCTTCGTCGATATTGAGGTCGCGATCCAGCGCAGCTTCATAAAGCAGCGCGACCTCTTGGGCCTCCTCGACCTCGAGCCCCAGGCCGATGCCGAGATCCACCGCGACATCGACGGTCACCATCCGGTCGAGGTCGGAGATCAGCAAGCCGGGGGCGGTCGTGACCTGGAGCTGATCGACCAGCTCCATGCCCCTGATCACCTCGCCGAACTGGGTGAAGCCATTGGGATCGGAGTTGCTCCTCAGCTGCGAGTCTTCCAGCGTGATGAAGAACTGGCTGTTGCCGCTGTCCGGGGTGCTGCGGGCCATGCCGACGGTGGCGCGCTCGAACAGAAAGGTCTCGTTCTCCAGCGGCAGATCCGGCAGGTCCGACTCGCCCGTACCCACGAGATTGGGGTTGAAGCCGTCCTCAAGATCGCCGAACTGGACATCGCCGGTCTGGGCTACGAAGCCCTCGAGCACCCGGTGAAACGCGACAATATCGTATTCCCCAACCCGAGCGAGGGTCTTGACGCGCTCGACATGGAGCGGCGCCAAATCGGGGAAGAGCTGGATCACCACATCGCCCGTCGCGAGCGAGATGATCAG
Organism: Pikeienuella sp.; assembly: GCA_050331335.1. Taxonomy (GTDB): domain Bacteria; phylum Pseudomonadota; class Alphaproteobacteria; order Rhodobacterales; family Rhodobacteraceae; genus Thermohalobaculum. The sequence goes on along the minus strand of JBHJGY010000007.1, from coordinate 17,552 downwards.
TTGGTTCTCGGCGTCGTTGGTCTCCACGGCCTCGGCCTCCGTCTGTGGTCTGATTTGGCCGGAGTTATGGCGAATGGCGGCGCGCTTGCAAAGTCCCGGACGCGTGAGCAGCGGACGGACCCGTCAACCGGGCCCCGCCCGTGGTCCCCGATCGCGCGGTGGCATGCCGCTTAGAGCTGAAACTCCAGAGTGAAGCTGTCGAGCAGCGCCCCGCCCTGTAGAGGTCCGGCGAAGATCTCGACCCCGATATCGTATTTCCCACCGGGCTCGAAGCCCGCATCGCCACGCAGATTGCCCAACCAGTCGCCATAGAGCGCGTATGGCGCCAAGGTCTCGGTCTGGACATGCTCGCCGAAGCTCAGCCGAACCGATCCGATCTCCGGGCTCCCTTCAGCCGGAAGGGCGAAGAGCGTGGTCGGCCCGTTGTCAGGCAGCGCGGCATCGATGGTCGGCCGGCCGGGCACGATCTCGGCCAACGTCTCGTCGGTTGTGCTGTCGGCAATGAAGAAGGCGAGATACCCCAAGCCAGCGCCGCCGGAGAGGTCGACTTCACCGATGGCCGGCGCGCGCACACCTCCGTATGCTTCGATCGCTGGGTCGGTGAGGTCGTCCGGCGCGGCATTGGCCGGCTCTGCCGCGGACGGGACGATCCGCCCCCCCTCGAGCCGCGCCACCCCCTTGAGCGGGCCTTCGACAATCTCCAGCGCAAGCGCCTCATCATCGGCATCGAGCTCGTTGGCAAGCGCTGCGAAACTCAGCGTGTGAGGAGGCGCCACATCGTCGGCATCTGCGAGCGCCACCTGAATGACCTCGGTCCCATCGGCCTCGGCCTCCAGTCGATCGGGGACGTCGGTGCCTGAATGGCTTGGCTCCGCATCGCCACGGACGGCCCCCGGCGCCCCTGCGATCTGGAGCTGGTCAGTCCCCTCCGTCGCGGCAAAGCTTGCCGCAAGCTGGGTCGCCTCCTCGTCATCGAGCAACCCGGTTGCGAGATCGGACAACCGCGGGTTTGCCTGCGGATCTGCTGCGGGGGCCGCGCCGTCCGAGCGATAGATGCGCATCGCCGACAGCTTCGGGTTTTGGGTATCGGCCTCCAGCACCAGATCCAGTGCACCATCCGCCACCGTCACCTCGAAGACCTCGGTTGTCGCGGTGCGAAAGCCCACGCTGCCAGCCAGGTCGAGATCTGCGACGACCTCCCTGCCCTCTGCGGTCACATCGAAGACCCGCCGGCCTTCGGCCCGCGCCCCGATCCAGATCTCGGCAAAGTCGAGTTCCACCCGATAACTCCCGTCCGGCAGCGGAATTTCATAGTCGAGCCGCCCGCGTTTCCAGGCCTCCGAACGGAAGCGGGTATCGTCCTCGGTGCCGGAGATGTCGAAGAACGCGGGAATGCTGAAGTTGAAGCCGTCGCTGATCTCATCGGCGGCGTAGGCGATGCCATCCATGCCGGTGTGCGCCGAGCCGCCGATATTGACTGCGAGGACCAGCTCTTCTGCTGGGGTTGGCTCCGGTTCCGGCTCCGGCTCGGGCTCAGGATCGGGATCCGGCGCCTCGAAGCGGGCTGCATCGGTGATCGAGACATTGTCGATGCGGATCGCGTCCCCTCGACGGATCGCATCGCCGTCGCCGAACCGACCGTCGAATTGAAACGACACCGTGACAAACTTATACCCGTCGCCGAAATCGATTTCGCGAAGGATCTCCTCCCAACCTTGGGTATCGCCGAACTCCTCATAGTAAAGGAGCGTGCCGTCCATCGGGATCGCGCCTTCCCCATCGATCCCGTCGTCGCCCGCCTTGTGTTTGAACTCGGTGTCGAAGCCCCATATCGCGACATCGAGATACCGGCCCTCGTTATCCGAGAAGTAATTGTAGTCGAGATCGAAGGTGAAATCCTGCAATCCCTGCCGGGCGTAGTTGTCGAGGAGAACCTGCTGGACCCCGTTATTGATGGGGGTGTCCTGCGGCGCCGAAGCCGCGCCGCGCTCGATCTGCCAACCCGAGGTCTTCCAGCCCTGGCCTAAAATCGACGGATTGATCGCATACCAGGGGCTGGCCTCGAGGGGCGCGTCGAACCCGCCATCGAGGAGCAGATTATCATAGGCCCGCGCGACGACTTCGACGGACTGGGTGACGCTCGCCGACTGTCCGTCGCTGTCCCAAACGGTGAGATCGACCTCATAGGTCCCAGGCGCCCCGAAGTCGTGCCGCACCCAGCGGCCGTATTGGTCGATCTCCCCGTCGCGGTCAAAATCCCAACCATAGGCGGCGATGGCGTTGTCCGCGGTCCGGATGATCGGGTTCCAGTCGGTGTCGACCGACGGCGATCCATCGAAGGCCACCACCCCGGCGCCCCCGAGGGTTTCGGCGGTGAAGGCGGGAACCGGCAGCGCCCCGGTCGGCACGCCGTCGCCCAGGCTGAGCCCCTCAAGCGCAATGAAATTGGGGAAAGGCTCGGGATCGGCCCAGGTGGCTTGCGTGTTGCCGAAGACGCTGGCGACATTGGAGACTGTGAGTCCGGTCACCTCGGTGCCGTTGAAGTCGAAATATGGGACCGAGGGGCCACCGAAACTGCCGGCCTCTTTGGGAAGCCGAAGGCCCACCTCGAAACCGTCGATCTCGATGTTCTCGTAAACCAAGTCATGCGCCGGGCCATTGGAGCCAATGCCACGGCCGACGCCGCCACCGTTGATGCCTGGGCGAAACTCGACTGGGTCGTCGGGGGCTCCGACGATTACCCCGTCTCGGAAGTCGATCTGGGTGGAGTACTGCGTGAAGATCCCTTCGCCAAAAATTCCCCAAAGCTCGAAATCGGAGATCTCGCTGCGCAGCGCATGGCCGTGGCCGCCGAAGAACGACAGCACGCCGTCGTCGTTGCGCATGTGGTTCCAGGTTTCGATGCCCTTAAAGCTGTTGATCGCCGTGAAGCCCGTGACCCCTGGCGAAATCGCGGCACGGATGTCGATCATGTCGGTGAGGTCGTAGCCCGCGGCAAGGAAGACATCCCGCTGTGCCGGCGCCAGGGTGGCAACCGCGACGGCCGCGCCGTTGACATCCTTGTTCCGGTTGCCATCCACATCGGTGAAAATCTCCAGGCCCGCGCCATTCGACGACACCGCGGTGTTGTCGACCATCTCGATGAGCGGCGCGCCTTGCAGCCAGAACCCCTCGCCGTTGAAGCCGAAATCAAAGACCGGCACCCGCGCCGAGCCGTCGAAATCGATCTGCGGGCGGTCGTCGCCCGTCGTCTTGATGGTGAGGTTGTTTTCCCAGCGGCCGGTCTCGTTGCCCGCCTCTGCCACGATCGCGGAGCCGAGGATGTCGAAGGTGACATTGCTGTTGAGAACCGCCCGGCTGTCATGGTGCACGATGCCCCAGCCCGGCGATCCAACGACGGAGATCCCTTCGATCAGCGCCGGGTCGTCGCCCTCTTCCACCGCCTCGACCCCAAGCCTGTGGAGATGCACCGCATAGCGCCCGCGCGGATTAAGCCCGAGCTCGGTGCCATCCGGGCCCAGGCCGCCATCCACATTGAGGCCGGGGTCATCGACAAGCTCGTCCTTGTCCGACCGCCCCAGCCCGACGAAACTGGCATGTTTCACCACCACATCGTTGGAATGCATAAACATAACATGGCCCCGATCGGGGATGTCGGTGTCCTTGCCGTTCTCGGACATCACGGTGACATTGCGGGTAATATTGGCGATGGGGATCTCGAAGCGGTCCTCATAACCCTCTGGCGCCCGGTGGTCGAAGCGCAGCGCCGTCCCGCCGGTGTCCTCGTTGACAAAGCGGATGGTGGTGCCGTCGATCTCGGTGATCGTCAGCACCTCGTCTCGGAAGCGGGAGTTGTCGGCGTCTGACCCCTCAGGGTTGTAGGACGTGCCGGCGAGAACCAGCTTATCGCCCAGCTGCCAGCCCGTCGGCGCCTCCGCCAAGGTGATCTCCGTCGCGCCAGCGGAGACCCCGCCCGCGAGCACCGTATGGCTTAGCTTCTCAGCCCCGTGGATGGCCACCTCGCCATGGGTGACGACGCCGCGGGCCATCGACATCTCGGGCAGCTGCCCCGGCGTCGCGGCGTGGATTACGATCTGAGCCTCGACCGCCGCCGAGACCGGCACCGCTTCGCTGCCGATCTCCAGCCGGCTCCCAGGCGTCGTGACGAGCGTCTCCACGATCAGCCGGGTGTCCGTGTCGGGGGCGAAGGTCAGCATCCCGTCGACCCGGATGGTCGAGAGCCGCGCATCGTTTTCGCCATCGACGGTGACGAGCATCCCGGCGGGGATCAGCACATCGGCGCCATCGCCGGGCACGCGCCCTTCCCACCAAGTTTCGGGATCAGACCAGTCGCCGTCCCGCACCGCGATATGGGTGGCCTGATCGCGCGGGACCAACTCGAGCAGCGTGTCATGCTCGGAGGCTTTCAGCTCATCACCGCCATGCGCCTGATGGCCGCCATGTTCCGGCGCCGCGATTGCGGCCTCGACGAACGCGTCGATCTCCTGGGGTGTCTGAGGCTTCCAGACCCGCAAGGTGACCGTCGCCGTTTCCTCCCGCGTGCCGTCGGAGACCGTGTAGACGAATTGGGCAACCCCGTCCCCATCGGGATCTTCGACCATAATCTGGTCGCCATGGCGTACGGCGCCTTCGAGCGATACGATCTCGAGCGGCACGGCGGGGTCCGTGGCGTCCGCGTTCCCGTCATTGGCGAGCAAAACCGACGGGCAGACATGGAGCATGCCCGCGACAGGGATCACCGAGATGTCGTCGTCGCGCGCAAGAGCGTCGGCATCCGGCTCGGCGGTCCCGGGTTCCTCCTCGGGTTGGGAAGGCGCCGCGGCGTCGCTCGACCCGGTGAGAACGCCGCAAAAGCAAACGGCCTCGCCGGTAACGGGGCAAGGGCCGGGGGCGCCGGCGGGCGCGTCGGTTTGGGTTTGGGCGACCGTGAGGCTCGGCTTGGTTAGGTCGAGGTCCGGTGTCTGGGACATGGCAAGATCCAACAGAGAGGGCGCAATCAGATCGGCCGGCGGGCTTGGACGGCGGGTATGCCACGGGTCAACGGCCAAGCAAGCGGGCAACGCTCGCACACCAACTCAACTTACACGCGAAAATCTACCACAGGCTCGCCGATTACGAAAGTGCCCGATACCGCCGGCGGCGCTGCGAAAAACACCCGACCCGCAAAGGCAAAAGGGCGGACCGTTCCCGGCCCGCCCCATGATGTGGCACTCTAAGATGGAGCGCTGGCCCGACCGGTCAGACGCCGAAACCGTCCCAAAGTTCGAGCGCTTCGGCAGCGCTTGTTGCCCCGCTGAGCTCCTGTAGCTGCGCTTCGCTGAGCTGTTCGAGGTTCTCGGTTGTAAAGAAGTCGAAGAGGTTGAACAGGAACTGGAAAAGCGGCGCCTCTAAGAGCCCGGCGATCAGGCCGCCGGTCCCCCCCGACGGGAAGCCAAACTCGCCGCCGATATCGCCGTCTTCGGTCACAGCGACGGTGTAAGTGCCGGTCTGGAGATTGAAGCTCTGCGCTTCCAGGAAGAAGGTGTCGCTGGTGCTTGGGGTAAATTCGATCAGCGCGTTCAGACCGCTGCCTGAGTCATCATCCGTTCTTACCGAATTGCCACTCGAGTCGTAGAGCCGCAGGAATGGGTCGAGCAGCGAGCCATCATTTGTCGATTGACCGCGAAGCCCCAAAAGATAGGGCGTGTTCGCGTCAAGCTCGATCCGAAACCAGTCGCGGTCTCCGGAAGTTTCAAGCCGCCCCCGCGCAGTGCCATCCACCGCGACCACCCCCGTGGTGCTGTCGTCGCCGGCGAAATCGTCGCTCGGCAGGCCGAGCAGCTCGCGGATCGCAGCATCTGCGTCGACCAAGCCGAAACCCGAATCTTCGTCGAAGCCCTGTGGCAGCGCGGTGGTCCCTGCCCCGTCTTCACGCGCTGTGACGTCGATCGCCGTCGAGGTCATCGCGTCGTAAATCTCTTGCGGCGTGGCTGTGGGATCTGCCTCCAGCATCAGCGCCGCCACCGCCGCAAGATTGGGCGCGGCCGCCGACGTGCCAAAGAAGTTCGGAAAGCCGGTGCCGTCGAAATCCGGGCTGCCGAAGAAGGTGGTGTCGACCCCGTCCACGCCGGTCGCGTCGACCCGGGTACGCTGCTCGTTGATCGGCGTGCCGTCGACGTCGAACAGGATCGGCGTCCCGCCCGCTGAGGAGAAACTCTCCAATACCGGGGGTGAGACACCAAATTCCGGCGTGCTGAAATAGCCCGCCGCAGCTGCACCGAAGCTGCCATCCACCGCCTTGCCGAAAGAAGCGCCGGCATCGTTGAGAAACTCGGCATCGGCGAGGCCGCCGTCCCGATCCACCCATTTGATCCGGGTCGGCTCGGGACCGGAAAACGTATTAATCGCCAGATCATAACTCTGAGTGAAGCCCGTTGTGTTGGTAAATGTTTGGAAGATTATTGGATCTCCACCAACTTCGTTTTGAAAATCAAAGTCTACGAGATTGCCACTACTGTCAAATATCCGATAGTCTACATTGCTGGTCGCCCCTGGGGAGCCATTATTGTTGCCGAAGAGCGGCTGGTCCCATTGCAGCGAAATGTTGATCGACTCGCCGGGCGCAAGGGTGAAGCCTTGGGTGAAGTCAGTGCCCGGACCTGGGTCGAAGTCGTGGAAGTTGCGGGTAACGCCGTTGACGGTTGCAGTCTCAAACCGCCCTTCGCTTTCGTAGGAGTTGCGCCCCGCATTGCCGGCGGAGGTAAAATACGGGATGCCCTGATCGAACACGGTTTGGATCGCCTGAGCGATGATGTCGTCCTGGAACATCGCCTCCGTGGCATAGCCCACATCATCGACGATGATGTCGGCGCCGGCACTGGCAAGCTCGACGATGCCGTTTGCGAAGTCCGCGAAGCCGCCGAAGGCGGTGTGAAAGATAATGTCGACGCCGGGCGCGATGTCGTAGATCAACTGCGCCATTGCGCGACCCTCGTCGATCCCGAAGACCGAGTCATCGAGGCGCGTGATGCCGGCCGGCAGGTCCCCCGTTATGATATCGTCGGCATAGTTGTTTGCGGCGACGAAGCTGCGATTGAAGCTGTCGGACAAGATCCCGATGGTGATCCCGCTGCCATCGACATTGAAGGTGTCCCGCACAGTGTCGGTCAACAGAGCTTGATCGGCCTGGTTCTCAGCGATGCCGACATTGGTCCGCGCGGTGCCGTCGATACCCCGAACGAAGGCGATGTCGCTACGGCTGAAGAGAGCCTGCACATTCGCCATCGGAAAGTCGCCGGAGATCAGATAGCCGTGCGTCTCGTAATTCTGCAGACCGAGCGCGGCCAGCTCTTGAGCCAGGGCGTCCCCGTCCCCGTCCCGCGCGGCGATTTCGAGCGGCATGGTGCCTTCTAGGACAACTGGGTCCGTGTCGACCCGCGCTCCCGCCGGCAGCCCGTCGCGCATCGGTTGGCCGTTGCTGTCGCGATACGCCTCAACGGGCGGCAGGAGGTATTCCGGCAAGTTGGCGCTCGCCACGATCGTGCCGGGGTTCAGCGACACGTCGCCATCGGAGACATCGGACCCCTCTGTGCCCGTACCCCCAGCGTCCGCACGCCCCTCGTCGTCATCGCGCCTTAGAAAATCAGGAAAGAGCCGTGGAAAACCCGTTCTGAAAAATTCAGTCATCTTCAACCTCCTATCGCAGCGCTGCCGCCGCAGCATACACCAACGGCGTGGCTCGGCAATCTGAGCCCATCAGGCGGCGCCAACCCGCGCGCAGTCTCGATCTCGGACGCCACCGGCGCGCGCCTTGATGCGCCCACCCAAGACGCCTCGCGCGGTGCGGCAATCCCGAAGCAGTTCAGCTCAGTCGGTTGAGGTCAGCCGATCTGCAAATGCCGCCGAGCTTGGCCCGCGCGCAGACCTGAGCGATGGAACACAACGAACCAGCCATCGCCTCGGTGAGCTCGCCAGGGCAATTCGACATCACTCTTGGGACCGGCCCTCGCTGGGGCGGCCGGGGCGCCGGTGACAGCCTCGCCGGGACACCCGACGGTGGCGCGCCCCCGCCGCAAAGTGCTGCGCGGTGCCGCGCGGTGCCGCACGCGATAGCCAAGGTGAGGCGCAACGCCGCGCCGCTCGCCGAACACGCGCCGCCCCTGCATGGCCCGTTCCCCTGATATACCGTTTGCAATGAAACAAATGCTTTCGGAGGCGGCCAGATGATCCCGGGCAGCAAATTACACCGCGTTTTGGCCAGGCACTGCAGGGCAATGGTCGTTGCGGGCGTCTCGATCTTGGCGACAGGCGCCCTGACGGCGGGAGACGTGACTGCGGCCGAAAGCGAGCGGCCGCGGATCGGCCTGGTCCTCGGCGGCGGTGGGGCGGCGGGTGTTGCGCATGTCGGCGTCGTCCAAGCGCTCGAGGAACTGGGAATCAGGCCCGATGTGATCGCAGGTACCAGCATGGGGGCGATCGTTGGCGGGCTCTATGCGGCGGGTCTTACGCCGGACGAGCTGCAAGCCGCGGTGACGACCATCGATTGGGGGAGCATCTTCAACGACAGTTCCGACCGCCAGTTGCTGCATCCGCTGCGACGCGACAGCCGGATCGACCCCTTCTCCGTGCAAACCGACCTCCCTGTCGGGATCGGCGACGCCGGTATTCAGGTCGATGCCGGCCTGATCGACGCGGTCAAGCTCAGCCTGACCCTGAGGCGGCTGGTGGTGCGCGCCCAGGGGGTGTCGGATTTCGACGAATTGCCAATTCCCTTCCGTGCGGTTGCGACCGACATCGTGACCGGTGAGCCGGTGGTCTTGGGCACGGGCGATCTTGCCACGGCGATCAGAGCCTCGATGTCGATCCCGGCGCTGTTTCCACCGGTGGAGATCGACGGGCGCCTTCTCGTCGATGGCGGCGTGGTCAACAACCTGCCCGTCGACGTGGCCCGCGCAATGGGCGCGGAGCTTGTGATCGTCTCGGAGATCCCCGGCGCCAATGTGACATCTGATGACTTGCGCTCGTTCACCGCCGTCTTGGCGCAGACCATGTCGGTGATGATCGGGGCCAACTCGCAGGCGCAGGTCGCCAGCCTCGGCGCCGGCGACGTCCACCTGGTGCCGGAAGTGGGGGCGGTCGGCATGCTGGCCTTCGAACAAGCGCCGTCGACGGTTTCGGCAGGGCGGGCGGTCGTTGCCGAAAAGGAGCCGCAACTGCGCGCGATCGCCACCGGGCGCGGACCGCTGGGCATAAGGGAAGCCGGGATCGATCCGCTGCAGACCGAGATCAGGTTCGACCGCCTCGAAATCGACTATGATGGCCGGCTCGACCCACGGGTGATCGGCGCCCGCCTCGACCTGCCGGAGAGCGGGCGGGTGACGCTCGAGGAATTGGAGACCGCCCTCAGGCGCGTCTACGGTCTGGGGACGCTGGACGGGGTGAGCTACAGCATTGCGCAAGAGGGCGACGAGCAAGTGCTGGTGGTTCACGCGAAGCCGGTGGCGGCGGGACGGTTCCAGCCGCGGATCGGCCTCGGCTTCTCCAACATCTTCGGCGGCGACGGGGATTTCAACCTCGCCCTGGGTCTTGAGGTCAACGAGATCAACTCCCTCGGCGCGCGGCTTGAGGTCGACGCGGCCATCGGTGCCATCGACGGGGCGCGGCTGCGCTTCGAGCAACCCCTCGATTACGGTCAGACCTATTTCCTGCGACCGACCGTTTCCTTCTTCCGCCAAACCGGCACGCTTTTCGCGGCGCCCGACCTGCCGGTATCCGAAATCGAGATCTCGGAAACCGAAGTGGGGATCGAAGCGCTCTATAGCCCCGGCAATTGGGGCTTCATCGGGCTCGGCATCTCATATCTGCACACGCGCGCGGAGGCGGAGTCGGCGCTGATCCCCGTCGCGCTCAATGCCCAGGTCGTCGAAGACACCGTGCCGCTGGCGGTGGGGTTCGACTACGACACCCTGGACGATCCGGATCTGCCCCGAAGTGGTCTGCAGTTCAGCACCTCCCTGAGTTTCGATCTGCTGAACGAGTTGCAGCCGGAGCAGCTCTTGATCGATACGGTCGCCGCGTGGTCCGTGGGCCAGAACACGCTCTCCCCCTTCCTGGTCCTCGAAGGCGATCTGAACGACGACACCTTCTCGCCAAACTTCATTGGCGGGTTCCAGCGGCTCTCGGGTTTTGAAGAGGGCGAGCTGATCGGCCAAGTGGTTGGTGTCGCGGGGCTGCGCTATTATCGTCGATTCGAGTACGACACGCTGTTCGGCAAAGAGGCCTTCGCCGGCGGTAGCATCGAATATGGCGGCGCTTACGAGGATTGGGACGATCTCGGGGGCGATGGGAGTTTCGTCGCCGGCTCGCTCTTTGCGGGGCTGGAGACCAGCCTAGGCCCGGTGATCTTCGGCATCGGCGCTGCGGAGACCGGGCAGTATTCCGCGACACTGACGCTGGGCGCGCGCTTCTAGGATCATGGGCGCAGCCGCGGCCGATGCCGGCGGGCCCGATCGCGTGCCCTGCTCGACAGGCGCACAAGGGTGCTTGCCATGGCGCCATGTTATAAAGTACAAAGACAGCGCGACAGCAAGGGGGGGTGCATTGGGTAAGCGGGGGACACAGATGCAAGCGGCCGTCTTATCGGTCCTGCGCCAGCACGAGCGTCCTCTGACCGCCTATGAGGTGCTCGGGGCGCTGCGCCAGGCCAATCCGACCCTGGCCCCGACCACGATCTATCGTGCCCTCGCAGCTCTCAGCGAGGCAAATCACATCCATCGGCTCGAGTCGCTAAACGCGTTCATCGCCCGCAAGAACAGCGGTGACCAGGCTGCGATCCTCTCCATTTGCGGCGATTGCGGCGTTGTCGAGGAGAGCGTCGCCCCCGATCTTCTGGCCGATCTCTCCCGCGTTGCCGGGCAATCGGGCTTCGCGGCCTTGCGTCATGTGATCGAGATCCATGGTCGGTGCGCAACCTGTTCCGGCGGCGCGGCGCAGATATGAGAGCTCCTCGGTTGCCCGGTTTGGGGATACTGGCGCAGGGAGCCGGGATGCGACTTGTCGGCGCGTCGCTCATCGTGGCCGCGCTGTGGGTTGGATTTGTCTGGGCGACCGCAACGCCGGGCGCGCTATGACAGTTGCAGTCAGATTTCAGGACGCTACGCTCGGGTACGACCGGATGCCGGCTGTACGCAACCTGCGTGCCGAGATCCCAGCGGGCAGCCTTACCGCAGTTGTCGGGCCGAATGGCGCCGGCAAGTCCACGCTTCTGAAGGGGATTGTCGGCACGCTCGCGCCGCTCCAAGGCCGGATTTCGTTCGGCGCGGCAGGCGGCGGGGACATCGCCTATTTGCCGCAACACTCCGATATCGACCGGTCCTTCCCGCTCTCGGTGGCGGATCTGGTGGCCATGGGGTTGTGGCGCGAAATCGGGCCGTTTCGGCGTTTACGCCGCCGCCATCGGGAGCGCGTGGCCGACGCGATCGCGGCGGTCGGGCTGACAGGGTTCGAGACGCGCCAGATCGGGACGCTATCCGGTGGGCAGATGCAGCGCACCCTGTTTGCTCGGCTGCTGCTTCAGGACGCGCGGCTGGTGCTGCTGGACGAGCCCTTCGCCGCGGTCGACAGCGGCACCCTTGCAGATCTGCTCAAGATCATCCGCCGATGGCATACCGAGCACCGCACCGTGCTGGCCGTGCTGCATGACTATGATACCGTCCGCGCGCATTTTCCCGACACGCTCATGCTGGCCCGCGATCTCGTCGCCCACGGTCCGACCCCCGAGGTTCTCACGTCCGAGAACCAGTTCCGCGCGCGCCAGATGTGCGAAGCGTGCGCCGGGCCGCCACATACCTGCATCCGGAGCGCTGCGTGATCTGGGAGTTCTTCCTTGAGCCCTTTGCGGCCTACGGGTTCATGCGGCGGGCGCTCGTCGGCTGCATCGCGATCGCTGTCGGGGCCACTCCGGTTGGCGTGTTCCTTTTGCTCCGTCGGATGAGCCTCACGGGGGATGCGATGGCCCATGCGATTCTCCCGGGGGCCGCAGTCGGCTACGTCATCGCGGGCCTCTCGCTCACCGCGATGACCATTGGCGGGCTGATCGCCGGCATGGCGGTGGCGCTGTTCTCGGGCTTCGTTTCGCGGGCCACGCCGCTGCGCGAAGACGCCTCGCTCGCCGCCTTCTACCTGATCTCGCTCGCGGCGGGGGTCCTGATCGTCTCGATGCGCGGCAGCAATGTCGATCTTATGCATGTTCTCTTCGGCACCGTGTTGGCCCTCGACGATGCAGCGCTGATCCTGTTGTGCAGCATCGCAAGCGTCACGGTGCTGGTGTTGGCGGCGCTCTTCCGGCCGTTGGTTTTGGAATGCGCCGATCCTGAGTTCCTGCGGTCGGTCAGCGGGTTGAGCGCGGTAACCCATTTCGCCTTTCTGGCGCTCGCCGTGCTCAATCTTGTCGGCGGGTTCCACGCGCTGGGGACGCTGATGATCGTCGGCATCATGATTCTGCCGGCCGCTGCTGCGCGCTTCTGGGCTAGGTCGGTCGGCAGTATGATCGCCGTTGCCGTCACGATCGCCATCGTTGCGAGCGTCTTTGGCCTGCTGCTCTCCTATCACCACAGCCTGCCCACAGGTCCCGCGATCATCCTCTCGGCAGGGGTCGCCTATGTCCTGTCTCTTCTGATCGGGCCCGTTGGCGGGCTCGGCCGAAGCGCACTGCCATCGCCTTTTGCCAACCGCTGAAAGGACAGTTTCCATGCAAAGCCGCCGAACCCTCCTCGCGACCGGCGCCGTAGCGCTCGGCCTCACCGGTCTTCGCATCGCCCCTGCCCGCGCCGCTGAGCCGATGCCGGTGGTCGCAACTTTCTCGATCCTCGGTGACATGGTCGCCCGGATCGGGGGCGCGCATGTGGCTGTTACCACGCTCGTGGGCCCGAACGGCGACACCCATGTCTATCAGCCGACCCCGGCGGATGCCCGGGCCGTCTCCGATGCGCAGCTGCTCATCGTCAACGGCCTCGCCTTCGAGGGCTGGCTCGACAGGCTGGTCCAGGCCTCGGGCTTTTCAGGCCATCGGGTCGTGGCGACCGATGGGATCGATGCGATCGCCTATGGTGAAGGCGGCGCGCATGACGGTGAGGCACACCACGACGACCACGATGGCGAGGATGCGCACAAGGACCATGACGACCACCACGACGAGCACGCCCACGACGAGGAGCACGCGCATGACGACGAGCACGACCACCATCACCACGGCGCTTTCGACCCCCATGGCTGGCAAAGTCTCTCCAACGCGGTGATCTATGCTGGCAATATCGCTGCCGCTCTGGCCGAGGCCGACCCTGCGAACGCCGGCGCCTACGAGGCCAATCGGGCCGCTTATGTGGCCGAGCTCGAGGCGCTCGATGCCGAGATCCGCGGGATCCTTGGCGCGCTGCCTGAGGACCGCCGTACCATCGTCACCTCCCATGATGCGTTCCAGTATTTCGGTCGCGACTACGGCCTCACGTTCGTATCACCGCAGGGCCCCAGCACCGAGTCCGAGGCCTCGGCAAAAGACATCGCCCGCCTGATCGAGCGTATCCGCGAAGAGAACATTGCCGCCGTGTTCGTCGAGAACATCACCGACCGGCGCCTGCTCGATCAAATCGCGCGGGAGACCGGCGCAACCATTGGCGGCACGCTCTATCCTGGCGCGCTCTCCGATCCTGACGGCCTGGCGCCGACCTATCTGCAGATGATGCGCCATAACGCGATCACCCTGGCGGCGGCGCTGTCGTCGTGAGCCGGATGCGCGTCGGCACCTTGACCGGTCAGACCAGGCGGGTGCCGGTGACCATCCTCACCGGCTTCCTGGGCGCGGGAAAGACAACGCTGTTGAATCGCCTCATCGCCGAGCCCGGCTTCGGCGATACGGCGGTGATCGTCAACGAGTTCGGCGAGGCCGGGGTCGATGGCGTCCTGATTGCTCAAGCCGATGAGCGGGCTTTCGCGATGTCCGTTGGGTGCCTGTGCTGCACGGTATCGGGCGATGTGCGGCTCACGCTGCTGCGGCTGCTCGCTGAGGCCGAAGACGGATCCGGGCCGGGATTCGACCGCGTGGTCATCGAGACGACGGGGATCGCCGACCCGCTCCCACTGCTGCAGACTTTCATGACCGACGACACCATGCTCGAGCACTTCGCCCTGAACGGCGTCGTGACCTTGGTGGATGCCGTCAATGGCGCGGATGCGATCGCGCGCTTCAAGGAGGCGCAGCGGCAGGTGGCGGTCGCCGATCTGCTGCTCGTTACCAAAGGAGATCTTGCGAGCGACCCAGCCTCGCGGCGCGAACTCGCAGAGCTCACCGAGCAGCTCGCTGAGACCACGCCCAACGCCACTGTGCTGCCGGTGACGCAGGCGACGGCGGCGCGCGTTTTCTCGCTTGCCGCTTTCGATCCCTCGGGCAAGCCGCCGGATGTGCGCGCTTGGCTGCGCTTCGACGCCGGCAACCACCATCACCATGGCCACGGCCACAGCCACGGGAATGCTCACCATCACGACGTCAATCGGCACGGCGACACGGCATCGGCGTATTGCTTCTCGGCAACCGCCCCCCTCGACCCTTGGGCGCTCGAAAACGCCATCGCCGCCCTGCAAGCCTCCCTCGGCCGAGACCTGTTGCGCATGAAGGGGCTCGTCGAGATTGCCGGCCATCCCGCGGCGCCGCGGGTGCTTCATGTGGTCGGCCATGTCGCGGGTCCGCCCCGCCTGCTCGACGGCTGGCCTGCGGGGATCGATCGGACACGCATCGTGATGATCGTCGCAGGCCCGGGGCGCGACGCGGCGGCGGAGATGGTGCAGCGCTTCCTGCCAGACTTGGTTCCCTTCAGCCCTGAAAACGTGACGCGCGCGGCCCTTGTCTGACAGGCGTGTCCGCCCGCCCTATCCACTGCCAGGGGCGGCCTGAGATCAGCGCAAGCCGGTCTGCGACGCGACCGCCATGCCCCGGCACCAGGCGCGCCCATCCCGTGCTCTCGGACCCTCTCTCAATGGATCTTGCTCACAGGATCTTGTTCAGAGGGTCTTGAGAAATTCGAGCAGGGCAGCCCGCGCCGCATCGTCCAGCCGGTCGCCATAAGTGTGGCCGCCATTGCCGTAGCCGTGCCGCGTCGTGTCGTAGATCCGCGAGCGTAGGGCAGGGTCCGGATCCGCGCCCTGCCCCGCTGGCAGCGCCTCGTAACGCCACCCCATGGCCTCCTGATCGTAGCGCCGCGGCTCCGTCAGGTGGCGCCAAAATGTCGGTCGCTGGCTGCTGTCCAGGAGCGCCGCGAGGCTCGGGACAGACCCGTTGTGCAGGTAAGGCGCCGTGGCCCAAACCCCGTCAAGCGGTGCGGCGATATAGCCGCGCGCCGGCGCCGCGCTTTCACTGTTGCCATAAGGCGAGCGCGCAACCCACGCATAGAAGCGATCCCGCGAGCCGTCTGTCGCCGCGAGCGCATAGGCGGGATCGGTCCCGACTTCTTCGAGGCTGTAGACGCGATTTGGATATCTCTCAGCTGTGCCATGACACTCCGCACAGTCTCGCGCATAAATCTGCTCGCCCGCCGCCGCGAGCGTCGCATCGATCTTCCAAGGATAGTCCGGTGCCTCGAGCGATGCGATGAACGCGCGAATATCCGGTGCATAGGCATCGATCTCGGCCGCCTCCTCCGGCCCCTCGACGCAGAGCATGGAGGCGAGCAGCATGAAGCGGGCATGATCGCCCCGCCCGATCGTGGTATAGAACATGGCCGACTTCTTGCGCATATTCCACCAGGGCGGGACACTCACCGGCAGCGGCTCGCGCGGCGGTGGATCGATCAGCGGCGTTTCCGACCAGGTCAGCGTTTCGGGATCGAGCCGGGCCATGAGCGCCCAGGTAAGGTTGGTCGCTGGGTTGACGCCGACTGTTGCGGTCTGGATGTAGGGGGCGATCGCGTCGATGCGATCCGCCCAATGCGCCCAGGCACGTGTGGCTGCCGGGCTGCGGACGAAGTTTCCGGCCTGGAGCGCCAGTCGCCGCGGGTCTTGCGTGAAATCCCCGAATTCATTGCCGAGCCCCACGACGAGGTCGCCGCCGATCTCCGCTGCATGGCAGGTGAGACAATTGCTTGAGACGATCTCGACCCCGTCCGCATTGGTGTGGGCGGTCAGGGCATAGGGCAGCTCGGCATTGCGGCCTTCCCGACCGGGCAGAGACGGGCCGGCCGCCTCCGCGCCAGCCACCCGGGTATAGGCCTCGAAGGGGATGCCGCACGACACATAGGGTGCGTTGATCAGGGCCCGGTAGCCGGCCTCGGGGTCGCCCGGGCGCTGCTCGGTGACGCTCACAGGTCCGACCTCGGAACGGTAAGCCCGGCCCTCTGCCCCATCCTCCTCACAGCCGGATAGGCCGAGGGTGGTCAGACCGACAAGCGCCGCACGCATCAGGGCAGGTGCGTCCAGGCCGAGGGAGAAACGATCTGTCATGGCATCTCGTAACCGGTGAGTTGAAGGGTGCCGACGCCGGCGATCGGCGCACCGTCCCGTCGGCCGGTCGCGATCACGGCGCCGCTCCAGAGCGGCATGGCGAAAGCGTGGCGCTGGGCCTCCATCAGAGGCGAGATGTCCAGGGTTAATCCAGGGCCTTTGAGCTGCCAAGAAAGGGGATAGGCCCCAAGCCCGTCGCGCGCCGCCGCAGGCGCATGGGGTGCCATCTCCACATCGGGACTGGCACCGGCGTTAACCGTGCCATCGGCGGCGACGAAGAGCGCATCCACCGTCGCGGCGCCACGGCCGTCGCGCCGCCGCGTTCGCAGGATCGACAACTCGGTCCCGTCGTCGAGATGGAGGATCAACCGATCGCTCGCGACAGGTCCCACAGGCAGCGGCAGTTCGCCCCAGACATGGTCGAGCCAAGCGACACCCGCCAACGCACGTGCTTCAGGCCCCTCGCCGAGACGGCCCTCAACGGCAAGGCGGGACAGCACATAGCCGCGGACGGGCCCCGTCCCGTCGGCGTCGATCTGGATCGGGTCCCGCTCGGCTGAGAGGACGAGATGCAGCGGCATTCCCTCCAGCGTCGCCGTGAGCGTCAAACCCGGGCCATCAGGCTTGGCATCCGCGGCGAGCCGCCAGTCGTCGATCCAGATTGCGCCGGCCGCCGGATCTTGACCCGCGCTGGCGAAGGCGCCACGGCTCAAACGCTCCTCGGCGCGGGCCGCAGCGGCTCCGTCTTCCGCCAGAACGACATGTGCCCGGTGCACGCGCGACACGTCCCAGCCGGTCGGGGCCGCGCCGGCGTCGGGCGCGTCGATGCCGAAACGGGCAAAGGCAAGTTGCACCCCGATGCGGCGGCCGGTCTCGTCCAGCAGATGCGCCGCGACCGTCCAGCTCTCGGACCGGGCCGCCGGATGCGCGCCGTGGTCGGTCGGCAACGCCAGCGTCCAAGGACCCCCCAACCGCGCGAACCCGGCCTCCGGGCCTGCCCCCGATGCTGCCGCGGCGAAAGCCTCGAGGAGCGCCGCCGGACCCTGCTCCACGCCGTCGGAGGCCGT
>JBHJGY010000006.1:0-34747 GCA_050331335.1 Pikeienuella sp. | reverse complement strand
GGGTGGGTGGGCGCCCCCGCAGACCGGTGCGCGGGGGCCGTGGCGCCGTTAGAGGATTTCGCCGAACCCCCCCTCGGCCGGCGCCGGGACGGGCCCGTCTTCCTCCGCGGTCTCGATCACCTCCAGCGCCTTTGCCGCCTCTTCCGCGGCCTCGGCCCGTTCGGCCTGGATCGCCTTGTCGCGGCGCTGAGCCTCGAGGCGGATCCGAGTGGTCGCGCCCCCCGTGCCCGCCGGGATCAGCCGACCGACGATCACGTTTTCCTTGAGACCGACGAGCTTGTCCCGCTTACCCTGCACGCTCGCATCGGTGAGCACCCGCGTGGTCTCCTGGAACGATGCCGCCGAGATGAAGGACCGGGTCTGCAGGCTTGCCTTGGTGATCCCGAGCAAAACCGGGGCGCCTTCCGCGGGCCGCTTGCCCAGCGCTTCGAGCTTCTCGTTGACCTCGTCGAATTCGGCCTTGTCCACCTGCTCGCCGGCCAGCAGCGTCGAGTCCCCAGACGCCGAGATCTCCACCTTCTGCAACATCTGGCGGACGATGACCTCGATATGCTTGTCGTCGATCTTCACACCCTGCAGACGATAGACTTCCTGCACCTCGTTGATCAAGTAATTCGCCAGGGCCTCGATCCCCATGATCGCAAGGATATCGTGCGGCGCCGGGTTCCCGTCCATGATGTACTCGCCCTTCTGGATAACATCGCCCTCAGCCACAGCGATGTGTTTACCCTTGGGCACGAGATACTCGCGGGTCTCTTCGCCGTCATGACTCTCGACGGTGATCCGGCGCTTGTTCTTATAGTCTTTGGCGAACCGAACAACACCATCGATCTCGGCGATGATCGCGTGGTCTTTCGGACGCCGCGCCTCGAAGAGCTCCGCCACCCGCGGCAGACCGCCGGTGATGTCCTTGGTCTTGGCGCCTTCGCGCGGGATCCTTGCCAGCACGTCACCGGTGCGGACCCGCTCACCGTTCTCGACCGACAAGATGGCATCGACCGACATAAAATAGTGCGCCGGGTTGCCGTTCGGAAGCTTCAGGCTGTTGCCGTCATCGTCGATCAGGGTGATCGCCGGCTTCAGCTCGTTGCCTTTCGGCGCCGCCCGCCAGTCGGACACGATCCGCTGGGTGATGCCGGTTGCATCGTCGGTCTCTTCGCGAACCGAGAGGCCGAGATCGAGATCCACGTGTTTCGCGATCCCGTCCTTCTCCGCGATGATCGGCAGGGTGTAAGGGTCCCACTCGACCATCCGAGCGCCGCGCTTGATCTCGTCGCCCTCCGAGACGAGGAGCTTCGAGCCGTAAGCAAGCTTATGCGCCACCCGCTCGCGGCCCTGCTCATCGCAGACAGCGATCTGCATATTCCGGCCCATCACGATCACATCCCCGTCCTGGTTGGTGAGCGTGTTCGGGTTGCGGAATTGGATCCGACCCTCATGGGTGCTTTCGGTGAAAGACTGATCGGACACGTTCGCCGCACCGCCGATATGGAAGGTGCGCATGGTCAGCTGGGTCCCCGGCTCGCCGATCGACTGGGCCGCGATGATGCCGATCGCCTCGCCGATATTGACCATGGTACCGCGAGCCAGGTCGCGACCGTAGCACATGACGCAGACCCCGTCCTCGGTCTCGCAAGTCAACGGCGAGCGGATCTTGATCTGCGGCACCTTGGCCGCGTCGATCGCAATCGCGTGGCGCTCTTCGATCACCTGGCCCTCCGGATGGATCAACTCCCCCGTGGCCGGATCGCAGATATCCTCGCCGGGCACGCGGCCGAGCACCTGTTCGCCGATGGAGGCGATCACGTTGCCGCCGTCGATCACGGCCTCCGCCATGATGCCCTGATCGGTGCCGCAGTCGTGCTCCTTAACGATGCAATCCTGCGCGACATCGACCAAACGCCGGGTGAGATAGCCAGAGTTCGCCGTCTTCAGCGCGGTGTCCGCGAGACCCTTCCGCGCGCCGTGGGTCGAGTTAAAGTACTCGAGAACGGTCAGGCCTTCCTTGAAGTTCGAGATGATCGGGGTCTCGATGATCTCACCCGACGGCTTGGCCATCAGCCCGCGCATCGCCGCGAGTTGGCGCATCTGGGTCGGCGACCCGCGGGCGCGCGAATGGCTCATCATATAGATCGAGTTCGGGTCCTTCTCGCGACCCGTCTCCTCGTCGATTTGCACCGCGGAAATACGCTTCATCATCTCCTCGGCCACCTTATCGGTACACTTGGCCCAGATATCGACGACCTTATTGTACTTCTCGCCTTGGGTGATCAAACCATCGAGATACTGCTGCTCGAATTCCTTCACCCGCTCGCGCGTCTCGTTGACGATTTCCCATTTGTTGTCGGGGATCAGCATGTCGTCTTTGCCGAAGGAGATGCCGGCGCGGAACGCCTCACGGAAGCCGAGCGACATGATGCGGTCACAGAAGATCACCGACTCCTTCTGCCCACAATGCCGATAGACGGTGTCGATCACCTGGCCGACCTCGCCCTTGCGCAGCGGCCTATTAATGAGGTCGAAACTGATATTGGCGTTCTTCGGCAACAGGCTCGCAAGCTTCATCCGCCCAGGCGTGGTCTCGACGCGCTCGAAGACGGTGTTGCCGTCATGGTCGACGGTCTCGAAGCGGGTGATGATCTTGGTGTGCTGCGTGATGATCCCGGCCTCGAGAGCGTGCTCGATCTCGTTCCAGTCGGCGAAGGCCATGCCCTCGTTGGGCTCGCCCTTTTTCATGAACGAGATGTAGTAAAGCCCGAGGATCATGTCCTGCGACGGCACGATGATCGGCTTACCGTTGGCGGGGCTGAGCACGTTGTTCGTCGACATCATCAGCACGCGGGCCTCGAGCTGGGCCTCGAGGCTGAGCGGCACATGGACCGCCATCTGGTCGCCGTCGAAATCGGCGTTGAAGGCCGAGCACACGAGCGGGTGGAGCTGGATCGCCTTGCCCTCGATCAGCACCGGCTCGAAGGCCTGGATGCCGAGCCGATGAAGCGTCGGCGCCCGGTTCAGCAGCACCGGGTGCTCGCGGATCACCTCGTCGAGGATGTCCCAAACCTCGGGGCGCTCCTTCTCAACCATCTTCTTCGCTTGCTTGACGGTGGAGCTGAGCCCCTTCGCGTCGAGGCGCGCGTAGATGAACGGCTTGAAGAGCTCGAGCGCCATCTTCTTCGGCAACCCGCACTGGTGAAGCTTGAGCTCAGGCCCGGTCACGATCACCGAGCGGCCGGAAAAGTCCACGCGCTTGCCGAGGAGGTTCTGGCGGAAGCGCCCCTGCTTGCCCTTCAGCATGTCGGAGAGCGATTTCAGCGGGCGCTTGTTGGCCCCCGTGATCACCCGGCCCCGGCGGCCATTGTCGAAGAGCGCGTCGACCGACTCCTGCAGCATCCGCTTCTCGTTGCGAATGATGATATCGGGTGCGCGCAGTTCGATCAGCCTGGCGAGACGGTTGTTCCGGTTGATCACCCGGCGGTAGAGGTCGTTGAGGTCCGAGGTCGCGAACCGGCCGCCATCGAGCGGCACCAGCGGGCGCAGCTCGGGCGGGATCACGGGCACGACGGTCATGACCATCCACTCGGGCCGGTTGCCGGACTCCAGGAAGTTCTCGACGAGCTTCAGCCGCTTGATGATCTTCTTCGGCTTCAACTCGCCAGTGGCCTCGGAGAGATCGATGCGCAACCGCTCCGCTTCGGCCTCAAGATCGATGGCCGCCAACATCTCGCGGATTGCCTCCGCACCGATGCCCGCCCGGAACGCATCTTCGCCATGCTCGTCCTGGGCGTCGAGGAACTCCTCCTCCGACATCATCTGGCGATGCGAAAGGTCGGTCAGCCCCGGCTCGATCACCACATACTGCTCGAAATAGAGGATCTTCTCGAGATCCTTCAACGTCATGTCGAGCATCAGGCCGATGCGGCTCGGCAGCGACTTCAAAAACCAGATATGCGCAACCGGCGAGGCGAGCTGGATATGGCCCATCCGCTCGCGCCGGACCTTCTGCAGCGTAACCTCGACGCCGCATTTCTCGCAGACGACGCCGCGATACTTCATCCGCTTGTATTTGCCGCAAAGACACTCGTAGTCCTTGATCGGCCCGAAGATCCGCGCGCAGAACAGCCCGTCCCGCTCCGGCTTGAAGGTCCGGTAGTTGATCGTCTCGGGCTTCTTCACCTCGCCATAGGACCAGGAAAGGATCCGCTCGGGGCTCGCCAGCGAGATGCGGATCTCGTCGAAGGCCTTCGGCGGCTCGGTCGGGTTGAAGATGTTGGTCAGCTCTTTGTTCATCTCAGCTCTCCATCATCCCCGGGACATTGGCCCCCCGCTGGCCCGCGCGCCGGGGGCACGCGCGCAGGCCGGGGCGCGGGGGGTTATTCGTCGGTTTCGCTGTCGAGCAGCTCGACATTGAGGCCGAGCGAGCGGATCTCCTTGACGAGCACGTTGAAGCTCTCCGGGATGCCCGCCTCGAAGTCGTCCTCGCCCTTGACGATGCTCTCATAGACCTTGGTGCGGCCGGCCACGTCGTCCGACTTCACGGTCAGCATCTCCTGCAACGTGTAGGCCGCACCGTAGGCCTCGAGCGCCCAGACCTCCATCTCGCCGAAGCGCTGGCCGCCGAACTGCGCCTTGCCGCCGAGCGGCTGCTGGGTCACGAGGCTGTAGGGACCGGTCGAGCGCGCGTGGATCTTCTCGTCGACCAGATGGTGGAGCTTCAGCAGATATTTGTAACCCACGGTCACCGGCCGCGAGAACGCCTCGCCCGTGCGCCCGTCGAAGACCGTCGACTGGCCCGAGACATGCAGCCCGGCCCGGACCAGATGCTCGTTGACGTCGGGCTCCTTGGCACCGTCGAAAACCGGCGTCGCGATCGGGATCCCGGTCGCCACGTTCTCCGCGGCCTCCAGGAACTCGCTCTCGGTCATGTCTTGGGTCGCCGCCTCCAGCACATTCGCGCCATAGGCGAGGCTCATCGCGTCCTTCACCGGGGTCAGATCGCCATGCTGGCGGTAGATCTCCAGCGCCTCGCCAATCTGGCGGCCGAGATTGGCCGCAGCCCAGCCCATATGGGTCTCGAGGATCTGGCCCACATTCATCCGACTCGGCACCCCGAGCGGGTTGAGCACGAAATCGACCGGGGTCCCGTCCTCCATGAAGGGCATGTCCTCCATCGGCACGACACGGGAGATGACACCCTTGTTGCCGTGACGCCCGGCCATCTTGTCGCCCGGCTGTAGCTTGCGCTTCACCGCGACGAAGACCTTCACCATCTTGAGCGCGCCCGGCGGCAGGTCGTCGCCCCGGCGGACCTTCTCGACCTTGTCCTCGAAGCGGTTCTGCAGCACCCGTTTCGCTTGGTCGAATTGGGCGTTGAGCGCCTCCATCGCCTGCGCGTCGGCCTCCTCGGGGAGTGCAAGCTGCCACCACTGGCCCCGGCTGAGGGTTGCGAGCAGTTCCTCGGTGATGGGGGTCCCGGCACGCACGCCCTTCGGCCCCTTCACACAGGTCTTGCCGAGGATCATCTCCTTCAGCCGCGCATAGATGTTGCGCTCGAGGATCGCGAGCTCGTCGTCCCGGTCGCGCGCGAGCCGCTCGATCTCCTCGCGCTCGATCTGCAGCGCACGCTCGTCCTTCTCGATGCCGTGGCGGTTGAACACCCGCACCTCGACGATCGTGCCGTATTCGCCGGGAGGCATGCGCAGCGACGTGTCCCGCACATCGGACGCTTTCTCGCCGAAGATCGCACGCAGGAGCTTTTCCTCCGGCGTCATCGGGCTCTCGCCTTTCGGCGTGATCTTGCCGACGAGGATGTCGCCCGGGCCGACCTCCGCCCCAATATAGACGATCCCCGCCTCGTCGAGATTGCGCAGCGCCTCCTCGCCGACATTGGGAATGTCACGGGTGATCTCCTCGGGGCCGAGCTTGGTGTCCCGCGCCATCACCTCGTAGTCCTCGATGTGGATCGAAGTGAAGAGGTCGTCCCGCGCCACGCGCTCGGAGATCAGGATCGAGTCCTCGTAGTTGTACCCATTCCACGGCATGAAGGCGACGAGGGTGTTCTTGCCCAGCGCGAGTTCGCCCATATCGGTCGACGGACCGTCGGCGATCACCTCGCCGGCGACGATCCGGTCGCCCACCTTCACGAGCGGGCGCTGGTTGATGCAGGTCGCCTGGTTCGAGCCCTGGAACTTGCGCAGACGGTAGATGTCCACGCCCGGGTCGCCGATCTCCATCTCGTCGGTCACGCGGATAACGATGCGCATCGCATCCACCTGGTCGATGATGCCGCCCCGCCGAGCTGTGATCGCCGCGCCACTGTCCCGAGCGACGCGCGCCTCCATCCCGGTGCCGACGAAAGGCGCCTCGGCCTTGATGAGCGGCACCGCCTGACGCTGCATGTTCGAGCCCATCAGCGCACGGTTGGCGTCGTCGTTCTCCAGGAACGGGATCAACGCCGCGGCAACGGAGACCAGCTGCTTCGGCGACACGTCGATCAGCGTGATGTCCTCCGGTGGCGTGAGCTGAAACTCGCCCGCGCGCCGCGAGGAGATGAGCTCCGCGGTGAACTTGCCGTTCTCGTCGAGCGTGGCGTTCGCCTGGGCAACCGTGTGGCGCATCTCCTCCGTTGCCGAGAGATAGCGCACCTCGTCGGTCACCTTCGCGTCCTCGACCACCCGGTAAGGGGTCTCGATGAAGCCGTATTTGTTGACCCGCGCGAAGGTGGCGAGCGAGTTGATCAGCCCGATATTCGGCCCCTCCGGCGTTTCGATCGGACACATCCGGCCGTAATGCGTCGGGTGCACGTCACGCACCTCGAAGCCCGCGCGCTCGCGCGTCAGGCCGCCGGGGCCGAGCGCGGAGAGCCGCCGCTTGTGGGTCACCTCGGAGAGCGGGTTGGTCTGGTCCATGAACTGGGAGAGCTGGCTCGAGCCGAAGAACTCGCGCACCGCCGCCGCAGCCGGTTTCGCGTTGATCAGGTCCTGCGGCATCACCGTGTCGATATCGACGGAGCTCATGCGCTCGCGGATCGCCCGTTCCATGCGCAGCAGCCCGACGCGGTACTGGTTTTCCATCAACTCGCCCACCGAACGCACACGCCGGTTGCCGAGATGGTCGATATCGTCGATCTCGCCGCGACCGTCGCGCAGCTCCACCAACGCCTTGACGACCGCCAGCATATCCTCTTTGCGGAGCGTGCGCTGGGTATCGGGCGCGTCGAGTTCGAGGCGCATGTTCATCTTCACCCGGCCGACCGCGGAGAGGTCGTATCGCTCGGGGTCGAAGAACAGCGACTGAAACATCGCCTCGGCCGCGTCGAGGGTCGGCGGCTCGCCCGGGCGCATAACCCGATAAATGTCGAGAAGGGCCCCTTCACGGTCGAGGTTCTTGTCGGCCGTCATGGTCTGTCGGATATAGCCGCCGACGGTAACGTTATCGATATTGAGCGTTTCGATGGTCTCGAAGCCGGCCGCCACCAACTTTTCCATGACCTCGGGGTCGAGCGGGTCGCCCGCCTCGGCATAGATCGCGCCGGTTTCCTCATTAATCATGTCGCACGCCGCGAAGCGCCCGTGGATCGCCTCGAACGGCGTGAGCACCCGCTCGACACCGGCCTCCGAGAGCTTGCGCAGCTTGCGTGGGGTGAGCTTTTGGCCAGCCGGGGCAACCACCTCGCCGGTAGCTGCATCGACAAGATCGAAGATCGGCGAAGAGCCTTTGAGCCGCTCCGGGTTAAAGGCGACCGACCAGCCTTCGCCTTGCCGGCGATATTCGATGCGATCGTAGAAATAGTCGCAGATCGCCTCCTGATCGAGCCCCAGCGCATAGAGCAGCGTGGTCACCGGCAGCTTACGACGCCGATCGATCCGGACGAAGACGATGTCCTTGGCATCGAACTCGAAGTCGAGCCAGGAACCGCGATAGGGGATCACGCGCGATGCGAACAGAAGTTTGCCGCTCGCATGGGTTTTACCCTTGTCATGATCGAAAAAGACGCCCGGAGAGCGGTGCATTTGGCTGACGATTACCCGCTCGGTGCCATTGACGACGAAAGTGCCATGCTTTGTCATCAGTGGCATGTCGCCCATGTAGACGTCTTGTTCTTTAATATCTTTGACCGATCGGGCGCCGGTGTCCTCTTCGACCTCGAAGACGATGAGGCGAAGGGTCACCTTAAGCGGCGCCGCATAGGTCATGTCGCGCTGCTGGCATTCCTCCACATCGTATTTAGGCGCTTCGAGTTCGTAACGAACGAACTCCAACACCGCGGTCTCATTGAAATCCTTGATCGGGAACACCGACTGAAACACACCCTGAAGCCCTTCGCCGTCGGTCGGGACCTCGGTGTCGCCACTTTCGAGAAAATAGTCATACGACCGCTTCTGCACCTCGATGAGATTCGGCAGATCGGCGACTTCGCGGATTGTGCCAAAGTACTTGCGGATGCGTTTGCGGCCGGAAAAAAGAGCGCCCATTGCGTTCCTCGAATCGGTTCGGTTCTCGTGACGACCGCTGGGGCGGCGGTGCGTCTGGCTCCGAACGCGAACGTGGCCCCTTCCGTCGGCCGGCGACCCCCGCCAAGCCTGTCTCGGACCGCGTTCTGCGAGGCCACGGGCGGTAGGCCGCCCGAGCCGGCAGGGGCCCGGGCAACCCCGGATCCCATATTGGCGTGAGGCGGATCAGGCCGCCAGCAAGATCACTTGATCTCGACTTCGGCGCCGACTTCCTCGAGCTTCTTCTTGATTTCCTCGGCCTCAGCCTTCGGAATGCCTTCCTTGACGGCCTTGCCGCCGGCTTCGACGAGTTCTTTAGCCTCTTTGAGGCCGAGCGAAGTGATTGCCCGGACCTCTTTGATGACGTTGATCTTTTTGGCGCCGGCGGCCTTGAGGATCACGTCGAACTCGGTCTTCTCTTCTTCGGGCTCGGCCGCCGCACCGGGCGCCGCTGCGCCAGGCATCGCCATCGGCATCATCATGCCGCCGCCGCCAGACGCCGCTTCGACGCCCCAGTGGTCCTCGAGCATCTTCGCGAGCTCTGCGACCTCGAGCACGGTGAGGTTCGACAGCTCTTCTTTCAGTTTTTCCAGATCAGCCATTATTCTGTCCTGTCAGTCTTGCGGTTGGGTTCCAACGCTCATGCCTGAGCGCGCTCGTCGTGGCCCCGGGGGCGTCACGCCGCCTCGTCTTCCTTGAGCTTCGCCTCGTATGCCTTGAGCACGCCGAGCAGTTTCTGCGGGCCTGCCTTGAGGACGCCGGCCATTTTGGTCGGCGGCGCTTTGAGCACGCCGGCAAACTTGCCGAGCGGTGCCTTGAGCGTGCCGAGCAATTTGGCCCGAAGCTCGTCGATGGAGGGCATGTCGGCGAGCGCCTTGACCCCCTCTTCGTCGAGAAGCTGACCGCCGAGGACGCCGCCAATAACAACGAACTTTTTGTTCTTCTTGGCGAAATCCGTGGCGATCTTCGAAGCAGCAACCGGGTCCTGGCTGTAGCAGATCCCGGTCGGTCCTTTGAAAAGGTCCTTGCCGACCTGTTGGGGCTTGCCGTCGAGCGCGATCTTGACGAGCCGGTTTTTGGCCACTTTGAAGCGGGCCTCGCCCTCGCGCATTGCGAGGCGAAGCTGCGACATCTCCGCCACCGTCATCCCCGTGTATTGCGCGACCACAATCACGCCCGAGGCCTCGACGATGTCGGAGAGCTCCGCGACGGCCGCCGATTTTTGAGCTCTGTCCAAAGTCACTCTCCAGCTTGGGCCTCGGGGATCGCACCCCCTCCGCCCGGGTTTCCGACCCGCCGCGTGCCCGCGACGGGTCCTGTCGGTCTGCCCCGGGGTGGAACCGCAACCGCACGGGAGGGGCGCTCCCGCATGGATCTCGTCTCACGCCCCGTCTATGGCCGGACTTCCGCAGGTGCCCCTGCCGCCGACCGTCTCGGACAGGTGAGGGCCTTGGACCCTCGGGGGGCTCGCGCCCCACACCCCCCGCTCAACGGGGGGAATTCCTCGCCTCACTCGGCTGCCTGGGCCTCCGGCGCGGCAAGGCTCTCGGCCGTCACCGCAATCCCGGGCCCCATGGTGGAACTCACGGTCACCTTCTTGAGGTACTGCCCTTTCGCACCGGTGGGCTTCGCCCGGTTGACCGCATCGATCAGAGTCCGGATGTTACCGGCGAGCTTGTCGACCTCGAAACTCGCCTTGCCCACGCCGACATGAAGAAGACCAACCTTGATCGTGCGGAACTCGACTTTTCCGCCCCGCTCAGCCTCGACCGCGGCCTTTACATCCATCGTCACCGTCCCCGTTTTGGGGTTCGGCATAAGGCCGCGGGGGCCCAGGATCTTACCTAACCGGCCGACAACAGGCATCATGTCTGGCGTTGCGATACATTTGTCGAAGTCGATCGTGCCGCCTTTGATCGTCTCCATCAGATCTTCGGCGCCGACGATATCCGCCCCTGCCTCTTTCGCTTCCTCGGCCTTGGGCCCGCGGGCGAAGACGGCGACGCGCACCGATTTGCCGGTCCCGTGTGGCAAGGAGACTGCGCCGCGGACCATCTGATCGGCGTGGCGGGGATCGACGCCGAGATTGATCGCAACCTCGATCGTTTCGTCGAATTTTGCCGTGGCGTTGTCCTTGACCAGACCGACGGCCTCCTCGAGCGCCATCGGCCCCTTGCCCTCGGTGTTTTCGCGGATCGCACGCATGCGCTTTGAGAGCTTGGCCATTACTTAACCTCGATACCCATGGACCGCGCGGAACCGAGGATGATCTGCATCGCCGCCTCGATCGAGTTGGCGTTCAGATCCTTCATCTTGGCCTGCGCGATCTCTTCGACCTGCTTTTTGGTGACCGTCGCCACCGTCTCGCGACCCGGGGTCTTCGCCCCCGACTTCAGGCCCGCGGCCTTCTTCAGGTAGTAGCTCGCAGGCGGGGTCTTGATCTCGAAGGTGAATGACTTGTCTGCATAATAGGTGATGATCGTCGGACACGGCGCCCCCACCTCGAGTTCCTGGCTTTTGGCGTTGAAGGCCTTGCAGAACTCCATAATGTTGATGCCACGCTGACCCAGTGCCGGGCCGATCGGCGGCGATGGGTTCGCCTTGCCGGCCGGCACCTGCAGCTTGAGGCTGCCGATCACTTTCTTCGCCATCGTCTCACTCCATCAAGACAGGGGCGCGCCCCCGCCAGTTCCATGGGGTGGTACGGTCCGAGCGGCGCGCCGCCCTCGCCTCCCACCAATTGCCGCGTCAGGCCGCCTTGCTGACCTGAGCGTATTCCAATTCGACCGGCGTCGGCCGACCGAAGATGGTCACCGACACCTTGAGGCGCGCCGCGTTCTCATCGACATCCTCGACCATCCCGGTGAAGCCCTCGAAAGGCCCATCGGTGACCGAGACCGTCTCGCCCACCTCGAAAGTGATCGCCGGCCGCGGCCGCTCCAGGCCTTCCTCGACCTGGTTGAGGATGCGCGCAACTTCCCGGTCGCGCAGCGGTGTCGGCTTCCCCTGGGGCCCGAGAAAGCCGGTGACCCGCTGGATATCGTTGATCAGGTGGTAGGCCCGGTCGGTCATTTCCATGCGCACGAGAACATAGCCTGGCATGAAGCGCCGCTCGACCTGCACCTTCTGCCCGCGACGGATCTCGGTCACCTCCTCGGTCGGGACGAGAACCTCTTCGATTTCGTCCTGCAGCCCGTGCTGCTCCACGGCTTCCCGAATGCCCTCGGCCACCTTCTTCTCGAAGTTGGAAAGCACGCTCACCGAATACCAGCGCTTCGCCATAACCTGCCCCGCCTTGTCCGGGACCCGACATGCCGCCCGGCCCGAACCCTGTCTCCTCGACCCGCGAAACGCACCAGCGCGCCGGCGGATGCCCGCGGCACGCTAACCCCGTTTGGATCGGAAGTCGGCCTTCTAATGCCCGCGGCTCAAACGGTCAAGCGCCGATTGCCGCAATCTCTTAAGCGCAATCCCAACCGATCGGCCAGACCGGCCTGGCGGGGTCAGAGTGAGAGCAGAGTGTCGATCGCCAGCGCCAGGATGCCGTCCACCAAAAAGAAAAACAGCGCCACGAGAATGGTCATCACGAAGACCATAATCGTCGTCATGCCGGCTTCCTTTCGGCTCGGCCAAACGACTTTGCTGCCTTCGGTGCGCACTTGGGCGACAAATTGTGCCGGGTTGATCATCGGATCCTCCTTCGCGCGCGGTTGGGCTGGCCCGCTTCTGGGCCCATGGCAGGGGCGGAGGGGCTCGAACCCCCGACCCTCGGTTTTGGAGACCGATGCTCTACCAACTGAGCTACACCCCTAGGGCCTATGGCGATTTACGGCGATTGCGGCGCCCGCGCAAGGGGGGCGCGGCTGCCCAGCGCCAGCGCGACCGCCTCGGTCTTGGCGCGCCAGGTTCGGAAGGCTTTGATCAATCCCATCCGGTGGGCGATCAGGAACTCGCCGGATTTTGACACGGTCGACAGCGGGCGCATCTGACCTGCCCCCTGGAGCGGTCGGGCAAATCGATCGGCGCCCCGACCGTAAACCCGATCCATGTTGATCTGTTTAACGGTGTCGCGCAGCAGCACCAGACGCTCGAGATAAGCCTCGGCAACCTGGCGTTCGACCCGCGAGCCCTGGGCAAGCGTGTCCTGCGCAGCGCGACAGCCTTCAGCCATCAGCACCAGAAAATCCACGGCGCCGTTTCGCGACAGAAAACGCGCCCGGTTCTCGTAGGTCTTGCACGCGGCACTATAAGCCGCCCGACGCTCCGCCTCGATCTGCGGCCCCGCCCATTCGCTCCCGGCGAGGAGCGCGGTGGCAAGCAGCGCCTTGCCAGTCAACTTCGTGATGCTCCGCATCAGATGCCCTTCCCCTGTTGCTCCGTTCGGCTCCATCATGACAGAATGATGACACAGAGCCGTTAACGGGTCACGGGCTTTCAGGGTCGACTCAATGGCGGCCAAGAAATTGCGCCAGCAGGGTCTCTGCAGCAATCTCTGGCAAAAGATCTCCGGACGCAACCCTACCGCGACTCTCGGCCATAAGCGCGGCGAGCCCGCTATCAGCCCGCGCGGCAGCCAGAAGCCCCTCCGAGAAGGCGCGCTCGAACGCCGCGACCGCCTGAGCACGGCGCCGCTCCGCCCGCCAGCCGGTCTCTGCCCGCCACGTGTCGAGCGCCTGCAGCCGCTCCCAAATTTCCGGAAGCCCGGTGCCGGTGAGCGCCGAGGCCGTGAGCGCGGCCGGGATATCGTCCGGGTCACCGGGGCGTCTGCGCAGCAATGACAGCGCCCCGCTATAATCGGCGCGCGTGGCCTCGGCGAGCGGCTTCAACGCGCCGTCCGCCTTGTTGACCACGACGAGGTCGGCCATCTCCATGATCCCGCGCTTGACGCCCTGAAGGTCGTCCCCGCCGCCAGGGGCGATGAGGAGCAAAAACAGATCCGTCATCTCCGCCACAAGCGTCTCCGACTGACCAACGCCGACGGTCTCCACGATCACCGTGTCGAACCCTGCCGCCGCAACGACGCGGATGGCCTCCCGGGTCCGTCGAGCGACCCCGCCCAACGCCGCCCCCGCCGGGGAGGGCCGGATGAACGCCGCGCGCGCCCGGGCCAGCCGCTCCATCCGGGTCTTGTCGCCGAGGATCGAACCGCCGGAGCGCGCCGAGGACGGGTCCACCGCCAACACGGCGACCTTGTGGCCCTCCTCGATCAACATCAGGCCAAATCGCTCGATGAAGCTGGACTTGCCAACTCCCGGGGTTCCGGTGAGCCCGATCCGCAGCCCCGCCGTCTCAGGCCCGAGCCGGTGTAGGAGCGTCCGGGCCACCGCGCGATGCGCAGGCTGCGTCGACTCCACGCAGGTGATCGCCCGGGCGAGCGCGCGTCGGTCGCCGGCGGCGAGCCCCTCGGCCAACCGCTCGGCCGCCCGCGCCGTCTCTGAACCGTCCTGCGGTGCCGCCCCCCGCATCTCCTCGGTGCCTGCCATGCCTCACTCCCCCAACGCCAAACCGCCGGGGCACCGAGCGTCGTCGTCCCTCGGCCCCCGCATGGGGCGGCGCGCGCCTGTGTCCCTACTGCGCCCGCCACCCCGCCGGCAATCGCGCCATGCGCCGCCGCCAGTCGCTTGCCAGGACTGCCCAGAGCCGCCAAACGAGCATCATGCTACAAGAACCGCTCCCGATCGACGCCGTTCTGCCCAGGCTTGCCGCAGCGCTCGCCGCCAATCCGAGCGCGGTCCTCGCGGCCCCGCCCGGCGCGGGCAAGACCACTCGGGTGCCGCTTGCACTGATGGCCGCGCCCTGGGCGACAGGCCGGATCCTGATGCTCGAGCCACGCCGGATCGCCGCCCGCGCTGCGGCCGAGCGCCTGGCCGCCCAATTGGGCGAACGGCCAGGCGGCCGCGTCGGCTACCGCATCCGAGGTGAGGCCCGCACCGGCCCCGAGACCCGCATCGAAGTCGTCACCGAGGGGATCCTCACGCGCTTCCTGCAAGCGGATCCAGGCCTCGCCGGGGTGTCGGCCGTGCTGTTCGACGAGGTGCATGAACGCTCGATCCATTCCGATCTCGGCCTCGCGCTGACCCTGGACGTGCAGAGCTCCCTCCGTCCTGACCTGCGCCTTCTGCCGATGTCGGCCACCTTGGATACCAAGGCCTTTGCGCAGCTGCTCGGCGGGGCCCCCGTGATCGAAAGCGCGGGCCGGGCGCATCCCGTCGAGACCCGCTGGTGCGACCGCCCCCTCTCAAAGGGCCGCGGGGCCCTGGAGGCCGCCATGGCGGAGACGATCCTGACCGCACTCGCAGAGACGAAAGATGAACCTGGCGGAGATATCCTGGCGTTTCTACCGGGCGCCGGGGAGATCCAGCGGACCCAGAGCCTGCTCAATGAGCGCGCGCCGGACCTGCCAACGCATGCGCTCTACGGGGCTCTGCCCTTCGAGCGTCAGCGCGCAGCCCTGGAGCCCGATCCGCAAGGCCGCCGACGCGTCGTGCTCGCCACGGCGATCGCGGAGACATCGCTGACGGTCGCCGGCGTGCGGATCGTCATCGACGGCGGCAGGGCCCGGCGCGCGCGCGTCAACCCAGAAACCGGGATGGGCCGGCTCGTGACCGCACCGGTATCGCGGGCTGAGGCCGACCAGCGCCGCGGCCGTGCGGGGCGGCTCGGACCGGGCATTTGCTACCGGCTCTGGAGCCGCGCCGAGGAAGGCGCCTTGCCCGCAGCCGCACCGCCTGAGATCTCAGAGGCAGATCTGGCGCCACTCGCCCTCGATCTCGCGGCCTGGGGGGCTGAGCCCGATGAACTCGCTTTCCTCGACCCCCCTCCGGCGCCCGCCATGGCGGAAGCACGAACGCTGCTGCAGGGTTTGGGCGCGCTCGACGCCCAGCACCGCATCACCCCCCATGGCCGCGTGCTCGCCGAGCGCCCCACCCATCCCAGGCTCGCCCATATGCTCACCATGGCCGACGCGGAGGGGCTTGGGGCTGAGGCCGGGCTGCTCGCCGCACTACTCGGCGCGCGCGACCCGTTTCCGCGATCAACCGGTGCCGATCTCGGGCCCCGCCTCGTTGCCCTCGCAGGCGGCAAGCGGCCCGACGGTACCGACCCCCGCGCTGCTGAGCGGATCACCGGGGAAGCCCGTCGCCTGGCGCCCAGAGGCGCCCAGCCCGACCCGGCGCGGGCAGGGGCGGAGGCTGGCGCGCTTCTCGCCTATGCGTATCCCGACCGCATCGGGCTGCGTCGGCCGGGCACGGCGCCACGCTATCTGCTGTCCGGCGGACGGGGCGCGGTGCTCGCCACAGACGACACCCTGGCGGGCCAGCGTCTTCTTGTATGCGCCGATCTTGAGGATGCCGGCCGGGACGCACGGATCCGCCTCGCCGCTCCGATCACCGAAGCCCGCCTGCGCGAGATCCATGGCGCGCGCCTCGAATGGGTGGAGACGGCGAACTGGTCGAAGCGGGAGGGCCGCGTGGTCGCCCGGGCCCAGGAACGGCTGGGCGCCATTGCGTTGCTCGACCGTGTCTGGCGTGACGCTCCGGCCGAGGTCCTGGGCGCGGCACTGGCCGACGGCGTGCGGGAGAAAGGGCTCGGCGCGCTCGCTTGGTCCACCGCTGCCGAGAGCCTGAGGGCCCGCACGGGTTGGTTAAAATCTCAGGGTGGCGCATTTGCCGATCGGCTACCGGACTGGTCCGCGCCAGCCTTGCTCGAAGGGCTTGACCGGTGGCTGACCCCGCATCTCGCGGGGATGACCCGGCTCGAGGAGGCCCAGACCCTCGATCTTCGGGCCCTGCTCGACGCCGATCTGGGCTGGAACCTGAGCCAGGAAGTTGCCGCGCGCGCGCCAGAGCGCATCGAGACCCCCCTCGGCGCCTGCCCGCGGATCGATTATGGCCGCCCCGAGCCCACGCTCTCGGTTCGTGTACAGGAAATGTTTGGCCTGACCGAGCATCCCTGCGTGGGCGATCCTCCCGTCGCGGTTGTTCTGGAGTTGCTCTCCCCTGCCGGCCGGCCTGTGCAGATCACGCGGGATCTTCCGGGTTTTTGGGCCGGCTCTTGGACCGACGTCGCCAAAGAGATGCGCGCCCGCAACCCCAAGCATCCCTGGCCAGACGATCCCGCAACCGCCGCCCCGACCCGCCGGGCCAAGCCGAGGGCGCGCTAACAGCCACGAGAGCGCGCAGCCTAGGCAAACGGCACCTCTTGCTGGGCTGGCCACGAAGCGTGACCTATGGTTGGGTCACCGTAGCGATTCGGAGCATTTATGCACCTTCTCTGCATCGACTTCGGGAACATATGTCGCGGCCCCCTCGCCGAGGTGGTGTTCCGGCAGAAACTTGGCGCAGCCGGGTTACCCGCGAAAGTCGAGAGCGCCGGCATCAGCATTATCGAGCCGGGCGTGCCGCCGGACCCCAGAGCCGTGCAGGTGGCCCGGGCAAAAGGCTACCGCCTCGACGACAAGCGCTGTCGGCCGCTCTCTGGCATCGAGATCGCGCAATTCGACGTCTGGCTGGCGGTCGACCGGTATGTGCAGGACCACTTGCGAACCTGGCCGCTTCCAACGAACGGCAGGCGCGTCAGGCTGCTCCACCCCGAGGGGATCGAAATCCTCGACCCTCACGACGGCACGATGGAGGATTTCGAACGCGCGCTCGATCTCATTGAGGAAGCGGCCGAGGTCTTCGCGGCCCGCCTGCGCAGCTGAGGTCAGACAGCCGGGCTCGCCGCTCCGACGGCCTCCGAGCCATCACCCCTCATCAAGGTTGGCGGGCGCGGCTGGGGCGGCGCCGGCAGAGGCTGGGGCGGAACCTTTCCGGTGCGCCCGTGCATTCTGAAGCACAGGAAATCGACGATCTCGCCGGCAATATCCTGTCCGGTGGCGGCCTCGAGCCCCTCGAAGCCGGGCGCGCTGTTGGCTTCGCAAATCTTGTAGCCGTCACCGTCGAAGAGCAGATCGATGCCGGCGATCTCGAGACCGAGGACCCGCGCGCTCTCGAGCGCGAGAAGTTCGGCGTCGCGGTCAGGCGTCCAGGCCCGCACCTCTCCGCCTTGAGTGTAGTTTGCCTTAAAGCCCCCCTCGGCCGAGCGGCGCTCCATTGCCGCAACCACGCGTCCGCCGACGACGAAGACCCTCAGATCGCGCCCGCGGCTGTCTGCCACGAACTCCTGGAAGATCAGGTTGGCGTTCGACTGGGTGGCCCGCACAAGCTGCATCAGATCGTCGAACTTGCCTGCATCCTCGCAGAGAAACACGCCGCTCCCCTGGCTGCCGGAGAGCGTCTTGACGACCACGGGAAAGCCGAGCGCACGGGCGACCAGCCCGACATCTATTGGGAACTTGGCCAGCATGGTCTTCGGGATGGGCAGATGGTGCTGGGCGAGGAGTTGATGGGCGAAGAGCTTGTCCTTCACCGTTTCGATCGCGGCGGCGGTGTTGATCGTCGGCACGCGAAGCCGCTCAAGCTGTCGGATGACGGCAAGCGCGAAATAGGTGGTCCCGGCGCCCATCCGCGGCAGCACGATGTCGGGAAGCTCCACAGGCGCGCCGTCGACGAGGATCGAGCGGCGGTCGTCGCGGGTGACCACGAGTTCGAACTGCTCAGGCGCGAGCACCTCGACACTGTGTCCGCGGCTCTCTGCAGTCGCAACGAGGCGGCGCACTTCATGGGCCTCGGATCGCAGATGCGCCGCCGAGTCCCGGTACAGAATCCAGATTTTCATTGGCCCTGCCCCCGGGGTCCCACATTTGGCTTAGGTTAGCGACGCCAGCCCGGACAGTCGCGCCTCTTTTCGACAGCTTCAGCCGCTGCCGGCCCTAGGCGGCCCCGTTGTCGAACCGACCGGCACGCCGCACCGGAGCGGCGGTGCCAGCCTGTCGCAGGCCGCTTGACCGGCGCTGCGGAAGCCCCATAAGCCTTTGGTATGGCCAAGCTCTCTCACATCCGCAACTTCTCCATCGTCGCGCATATCGACCACGGGAAATCCACCCTGGCGGATCGGCTGATCCAGTCCACGGGCACCGTGACCGAACGCGAGATGAAGGCGCAGCTGCTCGATTCGATGGATATCGAGCGCGAGCGCGGCATCACCGTGAAGGCGCAGACCGTGCGCCTTATCTACCGAGCGAAAGACGGCAAGGAGTACAAGATCAACCTGATCGATACGCCTGGCCATGTGGATTTCGGCTACGAAGTCTCGCGCTCGATGCAGGCGGTCGAGGGGTCGTTGCTGGTGGTCGACGCCTCTCAAGGCGTCGAGGCGCAAACGCTGGCCAATGTCTATCAGGCGATCGAGGCGGATCACGAGATCGTGCCCGTACTCAACAAGATCGACCTGCCGGCCGCCGAGCCGGAGCGGGTTGCCGAGCAGATCGAGGATGTGATCGGGATAGACGCCTCGGATGCGCTGCTGATCTCAGCCAAAACCGGGCTTGGCATCGAAGATGTGCTCGAGGCCATCGTTCAGCGCTTGCCCGCGCCCGAGGGCGATCCGGACGCACCGCTCAAGGCCATGCTCGTCGACAGCTGCTATGACGCTTATCTTGGGGTGGTCGTCCTCGTGCGCATCATGGACGGGGTGCTGCGTAAGGGCGATAAAATCAAAATGATGCAAACCGGCGCGACCTACCCGGTGGACCGCGTCGGCGTCTTCACGCCCCAGATGAACATGACGGGCGAGCTGCATCCGGGCGAAATCGGGTTCCTCACCGCCTCGATCAAGCAGGTCCGCGACACCCGCGTCGGCGATACCATCACCCATGAGCGCAAGGCCTGCGCCGAGCCGCTCCCGGGGTTCAAACCCTCTGTCCCGGTGGTCTTCTGCGGGCTCTTCCCCGTGGACAGCAACGACTTCGAACAGCTGCGCGACGCCATCGAGAAGCTCGCGCTCAACGACGCGTCCTTCACCCACGAGATGGAGACCTCCGCGGCACTGGGCTTCGGCTTCCGCTGCGGCTTCCTCGGGCTGCTTCATCTCGAGGTGATCCGCGAGCGTCTGGAGCGCGAATACGACATCGACCTGATCACCACCGCCCCCTCGGTGGTCTACCATCTCCACATGACCGACGGCACGACGGAGGAGCTTCACAACCCCGCCGACATGCCCGATGTCGTGAAAATCGACCGCATCGAAGAGCCCTGGATCAAGGCCTCCATCCTGGTGCCGGACGAATATCTCGGCGATGTGCTCAAGCTCTGCCAGGAGCGCCGCGGCGTGCAGACCGACCTCACCTATGCGGGCAGCCGCGCGATGGCGGTCTACCGGCTTCCGCTCAACGAGGTGGTCTTCGACTTCTACGACCGGCTGAAATCGGTGACCAAGGGCTATGCCTCCTTCGATTATCAGATGGACGGCTACGAGGCAGGCGCGCTGGTCAAAATGCAGATCCTGGTCAACGAAGAGCCGGTGGACGCGCTCTCGACCATCGTTCACCGGGAGAAGGCGGAGAGCCGCGGCCGGGTGATGTGCGAGAAGCTCAAGGAGCTGATCCCGCAGCATATGTTCAAGATCCCCATCCAGGCGGCGATCGGCGGGCGGGTGATCGCGCGCGAGACGCTGTCGGCGCTCAGGAAAGACGTCACTGCGAAATGCTATGGCGGCGACGCGACCCGCAAACGCAAGCTCCTCGACAAGCAGAAGGCCGGCAAGAAGAAGATGCGTCAGTTCGGCCGCGTCGACATCCCGCAAGAGGCGTTCATCAACGCCCTCAAGATGGACGGCTGAGCCACCCCGGTGGCATCTTGACCCGTTGCATCCTCCAACCGGCGCCAGCACCCTTTTCCGGAGGTTGGAACTGGCTATCATGGAGGACGCAACGCCATGAGCGGGCATCTTAAGTCTAAATTCGTTGTCGAGAAATCACGGCACTTCAAACTCTACAATGACCAGCAAACTTATGTGCACAAGTATTTTCAATTCCTTGACCATTGGACGAAAGACGTATCGCGTCACATGGACCAAATCGCCACCCTAAACAAAGAGATGCACGCTGAAGCCAAAAAATTGGAACATGACGCGGCCAATTTCCTCGATACCATTACCGCACTGGCGACGATAGAAGCAGAATTCGCCAAAATTGAGAAATCGTCAGATGCAAAAGATAAAGCGAGACTGAAAGATCTCGAAAAACAGCACAAGGCGCTAGAGAAAACGGCAGAGCATCAGCGCAACGAAGTCAACCACCTGCTCGACAAGATACAGTCGACGCGGAACGCGATCCTCAAGAGCGCTGCCCTACCCGCGCTGAGCACGCCGTGACGGTGCTGCGGCTCGGCCCTGCGATCCCGGTCCTATGCGTCGCACTGGCTGCGTGCGCGACGCCGTCGCCCAGGTTCTTGGGGACGGAGCCCTATCTGACGGAGGTGCGGGGGCGGGAGATGCGGGTCTACGCGGTGCCTTACGATCCGGCGAAGCGGCAGATTGAGGCGCAGGTCATCATCGTCGACGGGGTGTGGGGGGAGACGGCGGCCGCGCTCGCCCAAGACGCCGCGGAGGCCATCGGGCAGGCCGCTCAGGGCACTCCCTGCCGGCTCGACCGGCGCACGCTCAAGGGTGAGACCACGGTCTGGACCGGGCGCCTGCGCTGCACTGATTGACGGGGCCCGGCCGGGGTCCCGCCATAGGGCCCGAAAGCTCAGGCCACCGTGGTCTTGATGCCGCGGCTCACGAAAGCCATCAGGTTTTCGACCGTCCGCTCGCACACCTCGATGCCCGCCGCCGACAGGATCAGCGAACCGTCTTTCGACCGCGCCCAGCTGGCGATGCTGCTCACGCCGGTACCGTGCTTCTTCTCCTCCAGAATAGCGTCGTCGATCGCGGCCAGCACCACGGCGGCAAACAGCTTCTGCGCCCGCTTGCCTTGCTCTTCCAACAACGAATCCCGGTTCATGTCGTAGGGCACGACATGCCTCCTTCTCTTGATTGACAATGGTTGATGCCGGCTGAATGCGCGACAGAGAAGCGCGATCTAGTCCAGCGCGCGGCGCTGAGAAACCCGTGTCAACGCATACCAGCTATGCAAAATTTGCAAGCCGTCGTCGCGAGACGGGTTTGTTCCCAGCCGCTTGCCGCAGCGCATTATACAACTCGATCAGCTTGTTTCCAGAACGCGCCGGGCGATCACCTGGGCTTGGATCTCTGCTGCGCCTTCGAAAATGTTGAGGATTCTTGCGTCGCAGAGCAGCCGGCTGATCGGATATTCCAGAGCGAAGCCGTTGCCGCCATGGATCTGCAGCCCGTTATCGGCCGACGACCAGGCCACCCGGGCGCCGAGAAGCTTCGCCATCCCGGCCTCCAGATCGCAGCGGCGCTCCGCATCCTTCTCGCGCGCGGAAAAATAGGTGAGCTGGCGCGCCACCATGATCTCCACCGCCATGATCGCCAGCTTGGAGGCCACACGCGGAAACTCGACGATCGGTCGACCGAAGGCGACCCGGTCTTCGGCATATTGCAGGGCGGCGTCGAGGGCAGCCTGGGCCACGCCGATGGCGCGCGCGGCGGTCTGAATGCGCGCCGATTCGAAGGTCTGCATCAGCTGCTTGAAGCCCTTGCCCTCCTCGCCGCCGAGAAGCGCCCCCTCCGGCACGCGAT
Source organism: Pikeienuella sp. (assembly GCA_050331335.1). Classification (GTDB taxonomy): domain Bacteria; phylum Pseudomonadota; class Alphaproteobacteria; order Rhodobacterales; family Rhodobacteraceae; genus Thermohalobaculum. The sequence continues at coordinate 12,674 of JBHJGY010000006.1, read as the reverse complement.
GCCCGTCGAGCGCCAGCGTATACTCCTTCATGCCGCGATAGCCGAGGACTTCGATCTCGCCGCCCGCCAGCGTCGCATCGGGAAAGGGGGTCTCGCAGTCGCCGCGGGTCTTCTCGGCGAGGAACATCGAGAGCCCGCGATAGTCCGTCGTCTCCGGGTCGGTGCGCGCGAGTACCGTCATCAGATCGGTGCGGGCTGCATGGGTGATCCAGGTCTTGTTGCCGGTGATCACCCAGCCGTCCCCGTCCTTTACCGCCCGGGTCTTGAGCGCGCCGAGGTCGGAGCCGGTGTTGGGCTCGGTGAAGACCGCCGTCGGCAAAACTTCACCACTGGCGAGCTTGGGCAACCAGTGCGCCTTCTGCGCCTCGGTGCCGCCGCAGAGGATCAACTCGGCGGCGATCTCCGTCCGGGTGCCGAGCGAGCCGACGCCGATATAGCCGCGGGAGAGTTCTTCGGAGACAACGCACATCGCCGTCTTGCCCATGCCGAAGCCGCCCCACTCTTCGGGGATCGTCAGCCCAAAGACGCCGAGTTCGGCCATCTCGTCGAGGATTGCCATCGGCACGAGTTGGTCCTTGAGGTGCCACTCATGCGCGTCCGGGGCGACGCGCTCGTCGGAGAAGCGGCGGAACTGGTCCCGCACCATCTCGAACTCTTCGTCGAGCGCGCAATCGCCATAGGTGGCAGCGCCCTTGGCGTCGCGCATCAAGGCGACAAGGCGCATCCGGGCCGCATCGGTGTTCCCCGTTTGGGTCAGCTCCATCACCTCCGGCGTCATCAGTACCCGGCAGTCCTCCTGAGAGAGCCCGAGATCCTGGGGGCGGACCATCTCGCCTTGCGCCATCGGCAGGCCGCCATAAAGCTGCCAGAGATACTCTCCGAACGCGATCTGCAGGATCAGACGATCAATCTCGCCGAAGCGCCCCTCCGACTCGAGCCGGCGCGCCCAGCCGTCCATCTGGCGCAAGCTCTCCACATAGGTCGCGATCCAGGCAAGGCCGTGACCGGCATACTGTGCGCGGTCCAGCGCCCGGCCCGAGACGCGCCCCTCCGCGGCGACCTGAGCCGCAACCGCCCCGCGCGCCTTGGCCAGCAGCGCCTGCGCAGCCGCAACCGCAGGGCCCGTGAGCGCAAGCAGACGGGCGGCGTCAAGACCGGCGCCCTCGGCAGAGCGGTCGGAAGAAGTCTCGGAAACCGGGGCTTGGACGTTCATGGCCTCTCCAATCCTTCGGGCGCGCGCACAGCGCCAGTGTTGCATTGCGCCATCCCTGACGCGTTGCGGCAAACTAGGGCGCAGCCCGGCCCGGGTCAACGAGATCGCGAAAGATCCTTTCAGATCGAGCAGGCACCAAGGAACTTGGTTGCGCGCCCGTTTGCCGCAGCGGGCAAGCGCTCAACCGGTAATTGCCTGACCGTCGCGACGCGGATCGCCATAGGCCGCAACCGATTCGTCCGCCTGGCGCGCGACTGCGTGAACGCCGCCGAAGAACATCGACCTCGCCGCCCAGGCGCGCCCCTCCGGCCAAGCTTGCGTCAACGCCGCCCGATCCCGTTCGCCGAGCCCCTCGGTTTCGAAGTCGAGCTGCGGGTCCCGAGCACCCTCGACATGGAGCCGCGGCGCCTCGATCGCCTCACCCAACGGCCTCGCCTCGTCGATCAGGCGGATGACCACCTGGGTCAGCGCAGTGCGGATGCGGTTTGACCCACCTGAACCCAACATGATCGCCCGGCCGTCCCCCCAATCGATGGCCATCGGCGCCATCATCGAGGCCATCCGCACGCCCGTCGCCCAGCCGAGTGGCGCCCCTGTTGCCAGGCCCGGGACCAAATCCTCCTCACCAAGCATATTGTTGGGCATGATACCGGTGCCCGGGATCACGAGGCCGCAGCCTTCACCATTGGACAGGGTCAGTGCGACGCCCAAGCCGTCCGGGTCGAGGATCGACACATGCGTGGTGCCGCGCCGCGCCGTTGGGTGAGCCAGATTGGCGACCCTTGCCGCATACCGGGCGCGCCGGGTCGGCTCCGCCAGCGCCGAAGCTCCAGACGCCGCGTCTCGCTCGAGATCGACCTCGCACCGAGCCTCGGCGGTCTCGGCGAAGGCCCGTGCCAGCGTTGCGGCATCCGGCCGGTGCGGCAGCAGAGCGAGCGCGAAGGCCACGAGTGTGCCCCCAAGCGCCGGCGGCGGCGTTAGGGCCAACTGCGCCGTACCTCTCTGCTCCGACAGGGGATCGCGCCAAACCGGCCGGGCACGGTCCTCGCGGGTGAGATGCCCCCCCGCCTCAGTGAGCGTGCAAAGCCCGGCCGCAATCTCGCCATCGGTGACGAAGCGTGGCCCCTCGACGGCGAGTTCCTCGAGTACCGCCCCGAAGTCGGGGTTAGCCCGCAGCGCCCCGACCGGCAGCAATGCTCCGGTCGCGTCGCAGTGGAGCGCCCGAGCGGCGGGGCTCGCCAAGAGGATCGGCGCCACGATCTGGGAAAGCCGGGCCTGGAAGTCGGTGATCGCCAGCCCGCGGCGCGCTGCGTCGGCCGCTGGAGCCAGCAGCTCTCGGATCGGCATCCGTCCATAGCGCTCATGAGCCTCGAAGAGCGCCTCGACGAGGCAAGGTGCCGCCACCGTCCCAGCCCCGATATGGAAGGCCTGCGTCACATCGCCGAAATCGGCTCTGATCTCCCTAAGATCGAGATCGGCCTCCGAGCGTTGCCGAACCGGCGTGTCGACGAACGCATCCAGGAGCCGGCACGCCCCGTTTGGCGCACGTAGCATCAAGAAGCCGCCGCCCAGCAACCCCGCAAGCACCGGCTCGGCCACCATCGCCATCGCCGCCGACGCCAGCGCCGCATCGACTGCAGTCCCGCCGGCAGCGAGGACCTCAGCGCCCGCCTCGACGGTTGCGCGGTGCCCGCCCGCGATGCCGTATCCCTTGCCCATGGCCCGCGCTCTTGGGCAGTCTCCGGCCTCAAGTCAAGCCGGAGCAATGCCATGGACGCCGTCCCAGCCCGCCTGCACGCGATCCTCGCCCGCGACGCGCCCATCGGCGCGGTCTTCCGCCGCGGACCCTCCGGCCATGTCGCAACGTGCCACTGGGATCTCACGACAGACCGGATCACGCTCGGCCAGTGGCTGAAAGGCCGGATCTACCCCGCCCGCGGCGACATCTCCCCAGATGGCCGCCATGTGATCTACTTCGCCATGAACGGACGCTGGGCGTCGGAGAGCACGGGCGCCTGGACCGCAATCGCGCGCACGGGATGGCTCAAGGCCCGCGTCTTGATCAAGGAGGGCGACTGCTGGGGCGGCGGCGGCCTGTTCCTCGACAATCGCCGCTACTGGGTCGGCAGCGCACTTCCGCGCAAGGAGCAAATTTTGAAGGATTGCGCGGATTTGCAGCCGGTGGCCGATCTGGCGCTCGACCCGCAGCTCGCCGCGGACCGGCCCAGCGTCCGCGAGCTGCGTCTGAGGGGGCGGGGTTGGATGCCGCTCGGCACCCCACCGCGCCGTTTTTGGAGCTATGAGCGGGGCCTTCCTCACGGATGGGTGCTGCGCAAACGCCACGCGGCGCAGCATCGCCACGGCGAGCGGGGGGTCACGGAAGAGACCGAGGAACACGATCTCGTCGCCCCTGACAGCACCGTGTTGGAGCGGCCCGGCTGGGAGTGGGCCGACCGGGACGGGGGCGATGTCGTCTATGCCGAGGGCGGGTGCCTCTGGCGCCTAAGCATCGATGGCCGGGACCGGCTCGGCGCGCCCCGGCTCATCCACGACTTCACGCCGATGGTCTTCGAAGCCCTCGCCGCGCCCGACTGAAGCTCAGGCCGCGTGCGGGGCGGCGGCGAGCACATCCGCCCCGACATGGCCCTGATACTGAGCGAAATTCTCGACGAACATCGCCACAAGCTTGGCGGCTTGCGCATCGTAAGCGTCCGGGTCAGCCCAAGTCGCCCGCGGGGTGAGCAGCCTGTCCTCGACGCCAGGCACGGAGACCGGCACCTCGAAGCCGAAATTCGGATCGGTTCGGAACTCTGCCCCCGCAAGACTGCCATCGAGAGCCGCGCGCAGAAGCGCCCGGGTCGCCTTGATCGGCATTCGCGACCCGACGCCATGGGCGCCGCCTGTCCAGCCGGTATTGACGAGCCAGCACTTCGCGCCCGTCTCGGCGATCTTGCGGCGCAGCAGATCGCCGTAGACCTCCGGGCGGCGGGTCATGAAGGGCGCGCCGAAGCAGGTCGAGAAAGTGGGCTGCGGTTCGGTGAGACCCTTTTCGGTGCCGGCAACCTTGGCGGTGAAGCCCGAGAGGAAATGATACATCGCCTGGGCGGGGGTGAGCCGCGCGATGGGCGGCATCACCCCGAAGGCGTCGCAGGTGAGCATGACGATTGTGCGGGGGATGCCGGCGCGCCCGGTCTCCGACGCATTGGAGATATAGTGGAGCGGGTAAGCGCAGCGCATGTTGGCAGTCAGCGACGCGTCGGCAAAATCGAGGGCGCGTGTCACCGGGTCGTAGACCATGTTCTCAACGACGGACGCGAATTTTGCGGTGGTCGCGAAGATTTCGGGCTCCGCCTCTGGCGAGAGGTTGATCGTCTTTGCGTAGCAACCACCCTCGAAGTTGAAGAGCCCGGTGTCGGTCCAGCCATGCTCGTCGTCGCCGATCAGCACACGGTCGGGGTCGGCGGAGAGGGTGGTCTTACCGGTGCCGGAGAGACCGAAAAACACCGCCGCATCCGAGGGATCACCCACCGCATGGTTTGCCGAGCAGTGCATCGGCATCACGCCGTTGCTCGGCAGCAGGAAATTGAGGATCGAGAAGATGCACTTCTTATTTTCGCCGGCATATGAAGTGTCGGCGATCAGCACCAGCCGCTTCTCGAAGGACACCGCAATGACCGTCTCGGTGCGGCAGCCGTGGCGCGCGGGGTCGGCCTTGAAGCTAGGGCAGTTGATAACGGTGAACTCGGGGATGAAGCTCGCGAGTTCCGCAAGCTCAGGACGCCGGAGCATATGGCGGATGAACAGACCGTGCCAGGCCAGCTCGTTGACCATGCGAATGTTGAGCCGGTGGGCTGGGTCCGCGCCGGCGTAAAGATCCTCAACGAAATATTCCCGGCCGCGCATGTGGGCGCGCATATCCTGATAAAGCCGGTCGAAGGCCGCGGGCGCCATCGGGGCGTTGTTGTCCCACCAGACATCCGCCTCCACGGATGGCTCTCGGACGATAAACTTGTCTTTCGGCGACCGGCCGGTATGCTTGCCGGTGGAGCACAGAAACGCGCCGCCACGGCCGATCTCGCCCTCGCCCCGGCGCACAGCGGCCTCCATCAGCGCAGGTTCCTGGAGATTGTAATAGACCGCCGCGAGCCCCTCGATGCCTGCGGTCTCGAGGCTGTGGGCTGGGTTGTGCGGGCCGGTCTGCATCGCGTGTCTCCTGATCGGTGTATGTCGCGCCGAGACGGCCGTCCGCCGCGGAGCCGGCGGCGGACTTTCCAAAAGTTGCGCGACCGGCTTCGCCGGAGCCCATATCCCAGCCCGCGCGGAAGCGTCCAGCCCCCTCGCGGTCGCCTGACGTGAAAAAAGCGTCGCATCGGCCGCACGGCCGCACCCGCCCCCCCGACCAAAGGGCGCAGTTGGCTGGATATCGTTGCCGAGACCATGCGATCCAGTCAAACTAGCCGCGCAGGTTGCTGAGATGCGGCGCCAGCGCAGGTGCAGGGAGACTTAGATGGCGAGTATCGTTTTGGTCGACGACGATCGTAACATCCTGACCTCGGTCTCCATGGTGCTCGAGGCGGAGGGCTTCGAAGTGGCGAGCTACACCGACGGCGCCACGGCGCTCAACGCGCTCTCGACCACGCCGGCCGATCTCGCCGTGCTCGACATCAAGATGCCGCGGATGGACGGGATGGAACTGCTGCGCCGCCTCCGACTGAAATCCGATCTGCCTGTGATCTTCCTCACCTCGAAGGACGAGGAGATCGACGAGGTCATCGGTCTGCGGATGGGGGCGGACGACTACATCCGCAAGCCCTTCTCTCAACGGCTGCTCGTCGAGAGGATCCGCGCAGTGCTGCGCCGGCGCGAAGCTGAGGAGAGCCCGGCCGTCGAACGCGCGGAAAACGACAAGATACTGCGGCGGGGCAAACTCGAGATGGACCCGCTGCGGCATGCTACGATTTGGGACGGCGGCAACGTCACGCTGACGGTGACCGAGTTCCTGATCTTGCATGCCCTTGCGGTCCGGCCCGGCTTCGTGAAGAACCGCGATCAGCTGATGGATGCGGCCTATGACGACCAAGTTTATGTGGATGACCGCACCATCGACAGCCACATCAAGCGCATCCGCAAGAAGTTCCGCAAAGTCGATCCGGAATTCAACTCGATCGAGACCCTCTACGGGGTCGGATACCGATATAACGAAGCCTGAGGTTGGCGTTGGACGGAGCGGAACAAACCGGCCTCGGGCCAGAGCTCATCGGCCTGGACAACCGCCCGCGCCCTGCGAGCACGCGGGAGCGGATTGTCCAGGGGCTGATGCAGTCGGCCCCATTCTCGTCGCTCCAGCGTCGAATCATCTTCTTTAATCTGACGGGCCTCGCCTTCCTCGTCCTTGGCGTGCTCTATCTGAACCAGTTTCGCTCCGGCCTCATCGAACAGCGCATTCAGGCGCTGAGGACCCAGGCCGATCTGATGGCCCTCACGATCTCGGAAACAGCAAGCTATCCCGGCGGGCGCACGGGCTACGACCCGGTGCGGGCAAATCTGGTGCTCGCCCGCCTGTCAGAGCCGACCGGCCTGCGGGCGCGCATTTACGACACCCATCTGAGGCTGACAGGCGACAGCCGCGACCTCGTCTCGCGCCCCGGCGACATCGAGATCTCCGCCCTGCCGCAGGCCGAGGCTGGTCCCGCGCGGAACCAGCCCCAGGACGCACCGAGCCAAAGCCCAACCGCGCTCGAGAGCGCCTATGAGCAGATCACCGCGTTCATAGAGCAGCAGCCGCCGCAATTCGATGAGATGCCGAGGGGCGGCATCAGCCGAGAGGCTGAAGTGCTCGAGGCGATCAACGGCTCGGTGCGCAGCGCGGTCCGCGTCAATTCTCGAGGCCAACTCATCGTTTCCGTGGCTGTCCCGATCCGCCGCTTTGACGCGATCCTCGGTGCCCTGGTCCTCTCCACAGAGGGTGGCGATATCGATGAGATCGTCCGCAGCGAGCGGGTCGCGATCATGCAAGTGTTTCTCGTCGCCACCATCGTGTCGATCGGCCTGTCTATCCTGCTGGCCAACACGATTGCCCGACCGATCACTCGGCTTGCGCGCGCCGCCGATAGCCAGGGCCTCTCGGCCGCCCGCCCGATCGACCTCGACCGGGTCGAATTGCCCGACATGACACGGCGTACCGATGAGATCGGCGAACTCTCCGCGGCCCTGATCCGGATGACCGAGGCGCTTTATAAGCGGATCGAGGCGATCGAGAGCTTCGCTTCCGATGTCGCGCACGAGATCAAAAATCCGCTGACGTCCCTCAGATCTGCCGTCGATACCATGCGCCTCGCCAAGACGCCGGAGCAGCGCCAAAGGCTGATAGACGTGATCGTTCACGATGTGCAGCGGCTCGACCGATTGGTGACCGACATCTCCAATGCGTCCAGGCTCGATGCCGAACTCGTCCGCGGTCGGATGGCCTCCTTCGATCTCAGCCGTCTGCTCGAGATGCTGGCGGAAGTGACCCGCAGCCAGGCGGAAGCGCGCGGGGTTTCCGTCCGCCTGGATTTGCCCGATCACCCCCTCATCGCTCAGGGACTGGAGAGCCGGATCGCTCAGGTAATCACCAACCTGCTGGACAACGCCCTCTCGTTCTCTCCACAAGACGGGGAGATCGTCGTCAAGGCCGCCAACCGCGGGTCGACGATCCGGGTGTCCGTCGAAGACCGCGGACCGGGGGTGCCCCCTGAGAACATCGAGACGATCTTCGAGCGCTTCTACACAGAGAGGCCCGCGACAGAGGCGTTCGGCAACCACTCCGGCCTCGGGCTCTCGATCTCGCGCCAAATCGTCGAAGCGCATGGCGGACGGATCTGGGTCGAGAACCTTCCAGATCCGAGCGGCGCGCCCGATGCGGTGCTTGGCGCCCGGTTCTCCTTCGACATCCCGCTCTGAGGGCCACGAGATGCGGGCGCAAAAGCCGACGGGGATCACAGAGCGGGCCGGGCCGGACACCGTCACCATTCATGGCAGTGCGGTCACGCTGAAGGACCGGGGGCTGCTGATCACAGGGGATCCCGGCAGCGGCAAGTCCCAACTTGCCGCGGAGATGCTGGCGCTCGGGGCGGGACTCATCGCCGACGACTGGGTGGTAATCGAGCGCGGGCTCGCGGTCGGCCTGGTGATGAGCGCGCCACGCCCGATCCAAGGGATGCTGGAGCTGCGCGGGATCGGCCTGGTCCGGCTGCCCTATGTCGATCAGGCGCCGCTCACCTGCATCGTCGATCTGAACCGCGCGCCGGGCGAACGGCTGCCGGAGCCGATGACCCGCGGTCTGCTCGGCTGGCCCTGCCCGGTGATGTTCGGCCGCGAACGGCCGGGGCTGGCCGCGGCGCTCATCGCCGTGCTCAGCGCAGGAGGGCTCGTGCACAGCGAGTTTATCCCCGAATGACCATCGAGGCCGAGCGAGCGCCGCGCCCATCGGCTGGTGGCGACCCGGCGAGCGAAAGCCTCCCGGAAGCCAGGCCGCTTGTCCTGATCGTCACCGGCATGTCCGGGGCGGGCCGGTCTACCGCAATCAATGTGCTCGACGATCTCGGCTACGAGCCGCTGAACAACTTCCCCCTGGCCCTGCTCGAGACGGTGATCGCCTCGGGCCCGGAGCGCGGACCGGCCGGGCCGCCGCGGCCGATTGCCTTCGGCATCGAGACCCGCACCCGCGGCTTCTCGACCCGCGCATTGATGACAAATCTCGACCGTTTGCGGCGGCATCACGGGGTCGGGGCCTTGCTGGTTTTCCTCGATTGCGCCGACGAGATGCTGATCGCCCGGTTCAACCAGACCCGCCGCCGTCACCCGCTCGCGCCCGCGGAGGACCCGGCGACCGGGGTGGCCCGCGAGCGGGCGATCCTAGAGGAAGTCCGCGCCCGGGCAGATATGGTGATCGACACGACCGCGATGAGCCCGCATGATCTCAAGCGAGAGATCTCGGGGCGCTTCGGTCAGGGGCTCTCGGCGGGACTCTCGGTCTCGGTGCAATCGTTTTCCTACAAGCGCGGCGCCCCCCATGATGCCGACATGACGCTCGACTGCCGCTTCCTCCGCAATCCGTATTGGGACGAGGCCCTTCGTGGACTTGACGGACGCGATCGGCGGATCCAGCAATTCGTTGCGCGAGATACGCTTTACAAAGGCTTCTACGACAGGCTGTCGGACCTCGTCTTGATGTTACTTCCTGCGTATAAAGCCGAGGGGAAAGCTTACTTTTCCCTTGCGCTGGGGTGTACAGGTGGGCGGCACCGTTCCGTCGCTGTTGCGGAGGCGTTGGCGCACGAAATCGAGGCCGCTGGCTGGCCGGTCGCGCTGCGCCACCGGGAACTCGAACGCGGCGCCGAGACGCGGGAGGCGCTATGATGGCACGCACGGAGCCTCGCGGCAGAGCTGGAGGGCAAGGATGATCGGCATCATGATCGTAGCCCATGGCGAATTGGCCGGCGCGCTCTTAGCGGCGCTCGAGCATGTGGTCGGCCCGCTGCCAAATACGCGCAGCGTTGCGATCTACCCCAATGACGATCTTCGGCTGCGGCGGGCGGAGATCTCGGCCGCCCTGGATGAGATCGACACCGGCGCCGGCGTGGTCCTGGTCACCGACATGTTCGGCGGAACCCCATCGAACCTCGCGCTTGGCGCGATGCGCGACAATCGGATCGAGGTGATCTGGGGCGCAAACCTGCCGGCGCTGGTCAAGCTTGCGAAATGCCGGGAGAGACCGCTCGGCCAGGCCGTGCGCGCGGCCCTCGAGGCCGGGCACAAGTATTTCGACAGCGCCAGCGCCGTGCTCGGTCCTGCGCGCGCGCAAGGCGATCGGCTATGACCGGGGACCAGACCCCCGCCGGGACGGCAACCGAGATCAGCCGACGGATCGAGATCGTCAACGAGCGCGGACTGCATGCCCGCGCCGCAGCGAAATTCGTCGAGGCGGTCGAGCGGTTCGACGCGGAGGCCGAAGTCCGCCAAGATGGCCAGACGGTCCTGGGTGACTCGATCATGGGTCTCCTGATGCTTGCAGCAGCCCGGGGAAGCACCATCGATGTAACGACCCGCGGGCCCGAGGCAGAGGCCCTGATGGCCGCCCTGGAACGGCTCGTCGGCGATCGCTTCGGCGAAACCGCCTAGGTCGGCAAGCGCGCGACCCCACGGGCTGCCGGGCCCAAGGCTCAGGGCTTGCCGCTGCCCTCCTCTGCCTCTTCCGCAGGCCGGGTTGCCGCGTCGGCACCAGGGCTGTCCGCGGTCGCCTGCCGGTCTTTCGTCTCCGCAGCCGAGCGCTCGGCAGATAAACGCTCGAGTTGGGCCTGCATCTCTTGAAGCTGACGCTGGAGCATTTCCAGATCGCGCCCAAGCGGCTCCGATTGGGCGGCCCCCGTCTCCGCGGGCCGTCCGACCCCGGTCGGCGGAAAAGGCCCGAACATGCGCATGGCGCGCTCTACCCACTCGATGTTCGACCGCGCAAGCGTCTCGAAGGAAGCCATCGCCGGATTGGTTCCGAACGCATCGCGAAGACGCTCTTGGTTGCTCGCGAAGGCCTCCATCGACGCATCGAGATATCCCGGAACCACAGATTGTAATGCATCGCCGTAAAGTCGAATGAGTTGGCGTAGGAAGTTGGTCGGGAGCATGTTTTGCCCCTTGGTTTCCTGCTCGAAAATGATCTGCGCGAGTACCGAGCGGGTGATGTCGTCCCCGGATTTCGCGTCGAACACCTGAAAGTCCGCGCCAGCCTGGACCATTTGGCTGAGATCTTCGAGCGTTACATAGCTGCTTTTTGCCGTGTTGTATAACCGGCGATTGGCGTACTTCTTGATGATGATCTGACCATCCTGGGGCGATTTCGCGTCGGCCAATGGTTCCTCCCTCCCGCGCAACCTCAACAGAGCGTCGCACCGGGACGCATTCGCCGCAACCGCATTCTGGCCCAGAAGCCGGCCGGGCAGGCGGATTGGTCGCATTCCTGCCAATTCCGCCCTGTGAAAGCTTCTGCCCGGCTTCTGGTCGGCGGGCGGCCGGGGAAGATGGACGGGAGAGAGACCGATGACTGGAGTTGTGATCGCCTCGGCAGCGCGGACGGCCGTTGGGAGCTTTAGCGGATCCTTCGCAACGGTGCCGGCCCATGCGCTCGGGGCCGCCGCAATCGAGGCGGCTTTGGCGCGGGCCGGCGTTGCCGCGGCGGATGTGTCTGAGACGATCCTCGGGCAGGTGCTGACCGCGGGTCAGGGCCAAAATCCGGCGCGCCAGGCGCATATCGCCGCCGGTCTGCCGATTGAGTCGGCCGCTTGGGGCATCAACCAGGTCTGCGGCTCCGGCCTGCGGGCGGTGATGATCGCCGCGCAACATGTCGCGCTCGGCGACGCGACCATCGTCGTCGCCGGTGGCCAGGAAAGCATGTCGCTCAGCCCCCATGCCGCCCACCTCCGCGCCGGACAGAAGATGGGCGACCTGCAGTTTATCGACACGATGATCAAAGACGGGCTCTGGGATGCCTTCAATGGCTATCATATGGGCACAACAGCGGAGAACGTCGCCCGCCAGTGGCAGCTCACCCGCGACGAACAGGACGCCTTCGCTCTGGCATCGCAGAACAAAGCCGAAGCAGCCCAGAATGCCGGTCGCTTCGATGCCGAGATCGCACCCGTGACAGTCAAGCACCGCAAAGGTGAAACAGTGGTGGACAAAGACGAATATATTCGTCACGGGGCCACGATCGAAGCGCTGCAGAAGCTCCGCCCCGCCTTCGATAAGGAGGGCACCGTCACCGCCGGCAACGCGTCTGGCCTCAATGACGGCGCAGCGGCGCTGGTGGTGATGTCCGAAGCGGAAGCGTCGCGCCGCGGCCTCGCGCCGCTCGCGCGGATCGTGTCCTACGCCACAGCGGGCGTTGATCCCGCGATCATGGGCACCGGGCCGATCCCGGCTTCGAAAAAAGCGCTGGAAAAGGCGGGCTGGAGCGCCGCGGACCTTGACCTTGTGGAAGCGAACGAGGCCTTTGCCGCGCAGGCCTGCGCAGTCAACAAGGATATGGGCTGGGATCCCGAAAAGGTGAACGTCAATGGCGGTGCCATCGCGATCGGGCATCCGATCGGCGCCTCTGGCGCCCGGGTTTTGACCACTCTGCTGCACGAAATGGCCCGGCGTGACGCAAAGAAGGGCCTCGCCACGCTCTGCATCGGCGGTGGCATGGGCGTCGCCCTCTGCGTGGCGCGCGACTGAGGCGATCACCGCAGCGACGAGGGCCGACCGCAGCCAACGGACGGCCCCACAGATCCTTATGACGCCATTTGGTCTCATTGGGGGGAGCTTAGCTGCTTCGGGTTTCTAGAACATTAACCGAACAATCAACCGAATCTTCATCATTCGGGGCGAGAAACGGAAGGGAGAGGCGATGGCACGGGTTGCATTGGTGACGGGCGGCACGCGCGGG
>JBHJGY010000005.1:0-42634 GCA_050331335.1 Pikeienuella sp. | reverse complement strand
CACCATCGACTGGGTCGCTCTGACCGCTGGCATCCTGCTTCTCGGCATCGCCGTCGTTTACGCCATCTTCCGTACCGGCGTTGCCGACGTTGTCACCGACATCAACACCGCCCTCTCGGGCTCGGTGAACACCACCAACGTCGGCGGCGTCCCGACCTTCTGATGGTGGCGCGGCCTATTTGGTCGCCACGCAAGCACAGCTCGAGTGGGCCGGGGTTTCAAGCCTCGGCCCTCTTGCGCGTGGGCAAGGCTTGGCTGCTGCGGTCTTCAGGTGATATAAGCTGGGGGTGTGCATGACCGGCTGCGGGCTTTTGGCTGCAAGGCGATGCTGCTACCTTACTGTCTCAATGGCGCTTGGGCGTCCCGAGGTTGTTCACGCCGACCTGTAGTCGTGAGTGGTGTTGGTCCGCAGGCGAGATCCGCTTTCCTAGCGATCCTGTGGTAACAAAAGATGATGGCGACAGGCGGTCGCTGGCGTTTTCGCAACGCTGCCAGGCTGCAGGATGTCGGCCGGACGGCTGAAGAAAGGGCGAGAAAATGAGAATCATCGCGATGCTGGTTCTAATCTTCGGCGTAGCGCTCGCCGGTGGGGCCATCTATTTCGCGTCGGTCTATTTCGAGGACTGGGAAGCGCGGCTTGCATCTCAGAAGCCGGTCGGCCCCGAAATGGTAAATGTGATCGTCGCCAAGACGACGCTCAAGCACGGCACCGTGTTGCGCGGCAAGGGACAGCTGACCTGGGCCGCTTGGCCGAAGGACTCCCTGCCGCCTGGGGTGTTCACAGATGCCGCCGCCCTGCTCGGGACGACCGATGTGGATCCCAAAGAGCGCGAACGTATCGTCATCCGGCAGATCGAAGCGGGCTACCCGATCCTCGAGGCGAATATCACCGGCTTTGGTGAGCGCGCGCGGATGTCGATGAACCTCGACGATGGCATGCGGGCATTCTCGATCCCGATTGATGCGATCAGCGGCGTGGCGGGTTTCGTGTCGCCGGGGGACCGGGTGGATATCCTGCTCATCACCGGGGGGCGCGGCGACATGAAGAGCCGCGTGATCATGCAAGACGTTCTCATCATCGCGGTGGATGCCGAGACGGATCGAGAGAGCAATCGGCCGCGGGTCGGAAGGACGGCGACGATCCAGGTTTCTCCGCGCGACGCGCAGAAGCTCAGCCTTGCGCAAAGCCTGGGCCGGCTGTCCTTGACGTTGCGGGGGCTCGATAGCCATGGCGTTTCGGACGCGCCGGCCGATGCGGTCGATGTGCGTGACGTCTTTGGTCTTCCCGATGAGGCCCCGCCGGAGCCTAAGCGAGAGCGCGCAGGTACCCAGGTGATCCTGCGCCGCGGTGGCGAGGTGACCGAGCGCCTGAAGTTTCAGTCTGAATAACTGAGGGCAGTCAGCCGGCTTGCGAGCCGGCTGCAGCTTTCAGCCATAACGTCTTGAGTATCGTTGTGTTTTGTTGTTTACTCTCTCCTGTGAGGGGCGGGGGCTCTTGGCACGCCCGCAGAACACGCGAAATGAGGGGCTGATAAGATGAGACTCAGGTTCATGCGGGCGGCGCTCCTGGCCTTCGTGGCCACCGTCCTTGTGGTCGACGGGGTGATCGACGGGGCGGCTCAAGCGCAGAGCGTGCTCCGGGTGGCGCGGGGGCTCGCCTCCGACACCATTATCGTTCAGAGCAACCGCGCGATCGTCGTGGAGAGCAGCCAGCCCTTCACCGAGCTGTCGATCGCTCAGCCGGCCATCGCCGATGTGCAGCCGCTTTCCGACCGGTCCATCTATATCTTGGGGCGGAGCCGCGGAAAGACGACGCTGACCATGCTCGGCGAGGGCGGGCGGCTGATCTCGAATGTGACCATCGAGGTTCAGCCAGACATCTCTGAGCTCAAGGAGCGGTTGCGCACCATTCTCCCCGAGGAGGACATCGAGGTGCGCATCGCGGGCGGCAGCATCATCCTCTCCGGCACCATCAGCGGGGCCGAGCAACAGGACCGGGCGCTGCGCCTCGCGCGCGCCTACGCCGGCGACGCGATCAGCAATATGATGACGATCGGCGGGACCCAGCAGGTGGCGTTGAAGGTTCGCGTCGCCGAGATGTCTCGCAATGCGTTGAAGGATATCGGCGTATCGATCGCGGCCCTGGGCAGTGGTCGGCGCTTCGCGACGGACAATGTCACCGGCGACGCGCTTAATCTGACCGAGCCGCTCTCCTCGCCTGCCGGCCCCGACGCGCCCTCGGGTTCGGTCGGTAACCTGGCCGGGATCGAACGGGTCTTCAGCGGTGCCTTCGGTGCCTTCGGCGCGATTTTTGCCGTGGCAGACAATTTCATCCTCGATATCGAGCTGGATCTCCTCGAAGCGAAAGGCTTCGCGAAAGTGCTGTCGGAGCCGACGCTGGTCACCTTGTCCGGCACCCGGGCGTCATTTCTGGCGGGCGGCGAAGTGCCGATCCCCGAAGTCGATGCCGAGGGGAATGTCGAAGTTGGCTTCAGGGAGGTCGGCGTTCGCGTCGTCTTCGTCCCGATGGTGCTCGATGGCAGCCTGATCAATCTTGCCGTCGAGGCCGAAGTCTCCGCGCCGAACCCGTCGCTTAGCACGACCACCGGTGGCGTCGAGGTCATCGGCTTCGACGTGCGCCGCGCGGTGTCGACCGTCGAGCTGCGGGATGGGCAGAGCTTTGCGATCGCCGGGCTGTATCAGGAAGACTTCGCCGACAATATCGAGCAGGTGCCCTGGCTGGGCGATCTTCCTGTCATCGGTACCCTCTTCCGGTCGGCGGACTTCCAACGCAACGAATCCGAGTTGGTCATTCTCGTGACCGTGAACCTCGTGACGCCAGTGGACAACGAAGCCGAGCTCGCCTTGCCGACGGACCGGTTTGGCGTGCCAACTGAGTTCGAGCTCTTCTTGCTCGGCAACATCGTCGAGGGCGGCGGCGCAAACCTGCTGACCACCCAAGGCTTCGATGGCGATTTCGGCTATGTCGTGGAATGAGGCAGACATGAAAACCGCACTCGTGACCCTTGCGCTGCTCGGCTCGGCGCTCACCATTTCCGGCTGCGCGCGGGAGGCCGGCGGTGGCGACCGGCAGGACGAGGTCGGCCAGTCGATCGCCCTGAGCATGGCGCGCCAGGTCGCCTACAAAACGCCCGACGATTTCCTGACTGATCTCGGTCGGGTCTTCGCTGCTGAGACCGAAGACACCGTCACCTTCGCCTTCAACCAAGCGACGCTCGACGCCACGGCACGTCGTGCGCTCGATGGTCAGGCGGCTTGGCTCCGGGCGAACCCCAATGTTCGGATGCGGGTGGAAGGCCACACCGATGCGGTCGGCGGCGAGACTTACAACGACCGGCTGGGTTTGCGCCGGGCCAGGGCCGTCGTGGCATATCTTGCCCGCCGGGGGGTCAGCCGAACGCGCCTCGACGCGGTGGATACTTTCGGCGAGACCCAACTCGTTGTCGACACGCCCGATCGTGAACGGCGCAACCGTCGCGCTGTCACCCGCGTGGCCGGCTTTGTCCGGAACTTCGTCGGCACGGGCCTCGATGGCACCAAAGTGCAAGCGTCCTTCAACAGCTATCGGGCCGATAGCGGTGCCGGCACAACGGCGGATCTGAACGCGGGTCTCCGCTGATCGGAAGCCGCGCGCAAAGCTCGGACTCCCCCGTGGCCATGGGCGGTCGCGGGGCAGTCTATCGGTAACGTCTCAGAGTTTTTCGGCCGCGCGATCCGACCGCAATGGCCGCTGTGCGGATACCCTCAGGACTCGTCTTTGCCCTGGCGATCATGTAAGGGACGCAGCTAGGCGAAAGGCGGCGCGGGCTCTATGTTCTTGGTTATTGCAGCTGACCTAGGGCCTTGCCGATCTGCAGGAGCGAGATCGAGGCGTCCTATTGCTCTTTGATCCTAAGACCGGCAACCCTTGGGAACGGGTCGGGCCAGATCAGAGAGCTGCGGTTGAGTTGGCGCCGCAACGAACCAGGAAGCCCGGGACGCGCGCAGGCGCCGAGACCAGGGCATTAGGATGACGGGAAGGGGTTGACCAGCGACATGGCGTTATCGATCCGGCGGGACTCGTCGCTCAGCTCAGCACCGGAAGCCTTGGTGTTCGCGGACGGCTTCCCTGAAATCGACGCGCTGGCTGAGGAACTCGATGCTGAATTCGGGGCGGACCAGTGGCTTGAGGTGAGCAATGCCGCTGCCGATCAGGCGCTGGCTCAGCTGGCAGGGCAGACCTCGATCGCGATTGTCACCGCGTCGGCGGATGTGCCCCAGGCGGTCGCAGGCATCGCGACCCTGATCCGCAAGGCGCGTGACGCCGGGCTGCTCGTGCTCCTGCTGGTGGGCGACATATCCTCGCGGAGCATGCACCAACTGCTCAAGGAAGGTGTTGCGGATTTCGCGCCCTATCCGGAACCCGCCGGCGCCTTGCCGGAAGCAATCGAGCGGCTTCGCTTCGTGCGCGCCTCAGGCAACACCGCCGCGATCGGTCCCGCAGGGGCTGCCTTGCAACGCCGCGGCAAAGTTCTCACCGTCTATGGGGTCGCCGGCGGGGTTGGTGCGAGCACCTTCGCCGTCAATCTGGCCTGGGAGCTTGCCATCCTCGTGCGCAAGCAGGGCCGCAAGGTCTGTTTGCTCGACTTCAACTTCCAATACGGGTCGATCGCCACATTCCTCGACGTTCCACGCCGGGAAGCGGTCTATGAGCTCGTTTCCGAGGCCGCGAATTTCGACGCCACCGGCCTCAGCCAGGCACTTTCCGCCTATCAGGAGAAGCTCTGGGTGCTAACTGCGCCGCGCGACGCCTTGCCGCTCGACATCGTGACCCCGACAGATGTTAAAGCGATCATAAATCTGGCGCGCGAAAGCTTCGATTTCGTGGTGATCGACATGCCACAGGCGCTGATGAACTGGTCGGAGCCGGTCTATACGGCAACCGATGAGTTTTTCGCGATGATGGAAGTGGATATGCGCTCGGCGCAAAACATGTTTCGGTTTTTGCGGACCCTGAAATCCGAGAGCATGGATCTCTCCAAACTTGTGTTTGTCCTTAATCGCGCCCCGGGAATGACAGATTTCTCCGGTAAAGCTCGGGTCAGCCGCGTCGCCGAGAGCCTAGGGATCACCATTACCCACCAGCTTCCCGACGGCGGGAAAAATGTTGTCAACGCGTGCGATCAAGGCATTCCCCTGGCGGAACTTGCAAAGAGCAACCCCGTGCGAAAGGAAATCCTGCGGATTGCTACGCAAATTGCGACGGAGCAGACGAGTAAGGTGGAAAGCGCAGGGTAGGGCGCGGCCGGCACGCGAGAGGATGAGGCGCAACCATGTTTCGACGGATCAGAACCGAGAAGGACGAAAAGGCGGACGCCGCGCGCACCACAATCATGCGGCGCCCGGAGCGCCCGCGAACGCCTGAGCAGGAAGCTAAATCCCTCGGGCTCGAAATGCCGCTGCCGACCCAGGAGACCCAGCGCAGCGGCGGCGAGCTGGCACCGGCCGCGGCCCCCAAGCCGCCGAGCCGGATTGCTGACGTCACCCAGCGGGCGGCGCCGGTAGACACCGATGATGTGGAGACCAAGCGCCGCCGCCGGTTGCTATCGCTCCGCGTCGAGCTCCACGGCAAGCTCCTCGATGTGCTCAACCTCGCCGTAATCGATAAGGTCACCGCGTCCGATCTGAAGCTCGAAATTGCGGATATTACCCGAGATCATCTGACCACGTCGGATATTGTTCTCAATAAGCAAGAGTTCACCGAGCTTGTCGAGAACCTGGTTCATGAGACGGTCGGCCTCGGTCCGCTTGAGCCGCTCCTTGCCGACGACACTGTGTCCGACATTCTCGTAAATAGCTACGAATATTGTTATGTTGAGCGAAAAGGTAAGCTCGAAAAGACAGATGTGCAGTTTAAGGATAACCATCACCTCCTGCGCATTATCAACAAAATCGTCTCGGCCGTCGGCCGCCGTGTTGACGAGAGCCAGCCTTGGGTCGATGCGCGCTTGCAGGACGGCTCCCGCGTCAACGCGCTTGTCGCCCCCTGCGCCGTCGACGGTCCGCTGCTCTCCATCCGTAAGTTCTCCAAGAAGCCGCTTACGGTTGAGAAACTGATCGATTTCGGCGCATTCTCGGAGGAGATGGCACTCTTTCTCCATGCCTGCGTCCGCACCCGGCTTAACGTCCTGGTCTCCGGCGGTACCGGTTCGGGAAAGACGACAACCCTCAACGCGCTGTCCTCCTTCATCTCGAACGACGAGCGGATCCTGACCATCGAGGACACCGCGGAGCTCCAGCTGCAACAGGAACATGTCGGCCGCCTGGAAAGCCGGCCGGCAAACATCGAGGGCACCGGTGCCGTCACGCAGCGTGATCTGTTGCGCAACGCCCTGCGTATGCGTCCTGACCGTATCATTGTGGGTGAGACCCGCGGCGGTGAGGTGATCGACATGCTCCAGGC
This sequence comes from Pikeienuella sp., assembly GCA_050331335.1. Lineage (GTDB taxonomy): Bacteria > Pseudomonadota > Alphaproteobacteria > Rhodobacterales > Rhodobacteraceae > Thermohalobaculum. Next base: position 36,171 of record JBHJGY010000005.1, on the reverse strand, counting down.
GATGAATACGGGCCATGACGGCTCCATGACGACAATCCACGCAAACTCGCCGCGCGATAGCCTGAGCCGGATCGAGAACATGGTCGGGATGGCCGGGATCGACCTGCCGCTCAAGGCGCTCCGGCAGAATATCGCCTCCGCGGTTAACCTTATCGTGCAGGTTAGCCGCCTTTCCGACGGCTCCCGCCGCATGATGTCGGTTACGGAGGTCGTGGGCATGGAGGGCGATGTCGTCACCATGCAAGAGATCTTCAAATACGAGCGGCTCGGTACCGATGCGAGCGGCAAGATCCGTGGCAAGTTCGTCGCCACCGGTATCAGGTCCCAGTATGCGGATCGCTTCAAGCAGTGGGGCTTCGAATTGCCTGCCTCGCTTTTCCGCCCCGATATCTGATCCAAGGACGCCAGCATGCTCACGCCGATTATCTATGGACTGATCTTCGTCGGCGTTATCGCCATCGTCGAGGGCGTTTATCTAATCGTTTACGGCAAGACCCTGCGTCGCGAGAAGCGGGTGAACCGGCGTCTCACCCTGCTGCAAGACGGCAAGGACACCGAGGAGGTGCTGACCATCCTGCGGGCCGAGCGCGAGGGGTCTGAGCGTATCAAGCGGCTCCCGGTCATCGGCATCTTGCTCGATCAAGCGCGTCAGGCGTCGATCTCTATGACGCCCATCACGATGACCGTCGCCCTAACGCTGCTGATCGCCGTGAGCTTCTTCCTGCTGTCCGTGTTCACGAGCGCGATCCTCCAGGTGAAGATCGTGGTGGCGGTCATCCTCGGCTACGGGTCGCTTTTCCTGTGGCTTCGGGACAAAGCCCGCAAACGCATCAAACTCTTCGAGGAGCAGTTGCCGGATGCGCTCGATCTCATGGTGCGTTCGCTCAGGGTCGGTCACCCAATGACGGCTTCCGTGGGTATCGTGGCGCGCGAGATGCCCGATCCGCTCGGTACCGAGTTTGGACTTGTCGCCGACGAGGCGACTTACGGCATGAGCATCAATAAGGCGCTGGAGCGCACCGCCGACCGTATTCCCGTCCCCGATCTGCGCTTTCTCGCGATCGCGATGAACATCCAGGCGACATCCGGCGGTAACTTGGCGGAGGTTCTGGAGGGGCTGTCGAAGGTGATCCGGTCGCGCTTCAAGCTTTTCCGCAAGGTTAAGGCGATCACCGCAGAAGCGCGGTGGTCGGGCTGGTTCCTGTCGATCTTCCCGGTGCTTGCGCTGCTGATGGTGCAGGTTGTCCAGCCGAACTATTACGACGATGTGTCGGACCACCCGCTGTTCCTGCCCGGGGCGATCCTGACATTCATCCTACTCGTCGTGAACGTGATCTTTATGCGAATCCTGGTTAACATCAAAGTGTGACCCTGGGGGCCCTGGGAAGATGGACGAGAGCGAGACCGGCGCAGCGACCGTCGAGCAAGTGAACGCGGCCATCGTCGGCCAGGCCGGCGGGTCGGGCGGCTTTTGGGCCTATATGACCGAAAGCTTCGGCCCGTCGGGACCGTTCTACGCGATTGCGGCGCTCGGCATGGTGCTCGCGCTGATCGCGTTGCCCTTCGTTATGCGCAAGGAGCGCGACCCCGTAGAGCGCCTGGGCACCGCGGATGATCGGCGCGACATCGAGCTCGCCACGCTTCGGACCGACCGCGACTCGGGCTCCCTGCGCGGCCTCGAGGGCTTTCTCCAACCCTCGGACGCCCAGGAACTGTCAGAAACGCAGGCCAAGCTCGCCTCTGCGGGGTATAAGGACAGGGCTGCCGTCCGGGTCTACTTTTTCGCCCGCGCGGCGCTCGGCATCGGTCTGCTTGCCTTCGGGATGATCTTCCTCTTCGTGATCCCGGATGACCCGGACATCATCATTTCGCTCACCCTCTCGCTGGCGTTCGGCCTGATGGGCTACTTCCTGCCGGTCTACTGGGTCAGTCGCCAAATCCAAGTGCGGCGGGAAGAGATTGCCAACGCCTTCCCGGACGCGATGGACATGATGCTCGTCTGCATCGAGGGCGGCCAATCGCTGGAGCAAGCGATGGCACGGGTCGGCAAGGAGATGGAGACATCTTCGGGTCCGCTGGCGGAAGAACTGCAGATAGTCTCCTATGAGTTCCGGGCGGGCAAGGACCGCATCGCCGTGCTGCGTGACTTCGCGACCCGGTGCGCGGTCAACGACATCTCGTCCTTTGTCACCGTGCTGATCCAGTCGACCGCCTTCGGTACCTCGGTGTCGGAAGCGCTTCGGGTCTATGCCTCGGAGATGCGCGACAAGCGGCTGATGCGTGCCGAGGAGAAGGCCAACGTTTTGCCGACGAAGCTGACGCTTGGCACCATGATGTTCACCGTCCCGCCGCTGATCCTGATCCTGATCGGCCCCTCTATCATCCAGATCATGCGGGCGCTCACCGGCCTGTCGCGATGAGCGCGGACCGGCGGCGCGCTGCGGAGGTCGACGGTCGGATCCGCCGAACAACCGGCCGCATGCTCCTGGCGCTCGGCACGCTCATGGGCACGGCAGCTTGCGCGCCGCAAGGGCCTTTCGCGCCGCCCCCGGAAACGGTTAAGCCTGCCGACGCGCTGATGGCGGAGGGCACGCGGTTCCTCCGCCTCGGCGAGCCGGACCATGCCTATGACCGTTTCGTCCAGGCTTTTAGAACAGGCGCGCCGCCGGCTGCGGCCCTCACCGGTGCTGGGCTCGCGCTCGAGCGCCAGGGGTTGCTCCACCGCGCGCGCGATCTCCTGGAGCAGGCGCGCGATCTCGCCCCTGGGGCGGTCAACACGCAAAACAATCTGGGCGTCGTCTATTACAAGCTCGGTGACTACCCAGCGGCCCGCCAAGCCTTTCGTGCGGCCTTCGCGGTGTCGAACGGCGAAAGCGGGGTGGCGCTGGCCAATCTGCGGGCAGCTGAACGCGCGCTGGCTGCCCGAGCGCCGCGCCAGGCTGAGGGGATCACGCATTCGGTCCAGCGGCTGGGCGGCGACCGATATCGGATCGATCCTTGGGACCCGGCTGCGGCGGCCCCGGTGATCCCGCTCGGCAGCCCGATCTCCGAGGCGCCGGCGCCCGTGGCCGAGCCGCCGTCCAATGGCACGCGGGCCGTGGCGCCGGCGGACGGGCCCGGCCAAGAGACCGGTTCCCCCGATGATGTGGCAGCCGCCCCGGCCCAGGCCGCTCGAGAGACGGCCCCGGCAGCTGCCGAAAGCCCAGGAGCCGCCCCGGCGCCACCGGAACCGCCCTTACCCGGTGATGGGGGCAGCATAGCGGCCGATGCGGCGGAAGACGCCGATGTGGTCGAGGACCTGGTGGACCCTGTGGCGATCGCGGATCCAGGAGAACCGGCTGTCCAGGGAGAACAGGCGCCGACGGCGTCAGCTCAGGACCAATCCCCGCGCACCGCTTCGCCCATCTCGGAAGATCCCGCCCCTGCGCCGACCCCATCGACATCCGACGCCATCCAGCGATAATGCCGGCGCCCATTGGCAGAATAGTTTGCCGAAAATCGGCCCGTCGCGAACCAGGAAAGTGCCGTCCCATGCGCATGACCTTGACCGCCCTCTTCACCGCCTTGGCGCTTGCTGGCTGCGCCGAGTCGATCGGCTCGCGGCCTGACCCGTTGGCCCAAAACGTCATCGACGAGGTCGGGCTCAACAATCTGCTGCTCAATGCGGGCGACGCCGAGCAGGCCATCGCCTATTTCCGAGAGGCATCCGCCCAGGAGCCCGAGCGGGCGGATCTGCGCAGGGGCCTGGCGATCTCGCTGGGCCGCGCCGGTCGCGATTTGGAGGCGGCGCGGGTTTATGGCGAGCTCGACAGCCTCGGTCAGGCGACCCCGATCGACCGTCTGGAGCACGCGATGATTGCCGTCCGGCTCGAGCGCTGGGAGGAGGCGGAGGCGCTCGAGGCCGAGCTTCCCGCCGGCCTCGACACCGCGCGGCGGCACTTGCTCACCGCCATGATCGCCGATCATCGCCAAGACTGGTCGGGTGCCGACGGCGCTTATGCCCGTGCCGAGCTGCTAACGACCACGCCGGCCAACGTGTTCAACAATTGGGGCGTCAGCAAGATGTCCCGCGGCGACCTGCAGGAGGCCGAGATCCTCTTCACCCGGGCGCTCTCCTATGACAGTGCGCTTTTCAGCGCCAAGAACAACCTCGCGATCGCCCGGGGCCTCCAAGGGAAATACCAGCTGCCCATCGTTCCGATGACCGACCGGGAGCGGGCGACCATCCTCAACAATCTCGGCATCATCGCCGCGCGGCGCAACGAACCTAACATCGCCAAGGGCCTCTTCGCGGCTGCGGTCGAGGCCCATCCACAGCATTACGAGGGCGCGGCAAACCGGCTCGCGAGCCTTCAGACCACTGTCGAGAACTGAGCCATGCTGAGCGAGGCCGCGCTGGTCATCGCTGTCATCGGGTTGATCCCGCTGATGGCCGTCATCGCCTATGTCGACACCCGGGACCTGAAGATCCCGAACTGGACCGTGCTCGCCGTGCTCGGGGTGTTCCTGGTAACCGGGTCCTGGGGGCTGCCTCTGGACAGCTTCCTCTGGCGGCTCGTCTATGTGGTGCTGGCCTTCGTGGTCGGTCTCGGTATCTACCACCTAACCCATGGCGCCGTCGGCGCAGGGGATCTCAAGCTCATCGCCGCGCTCGTGCCGTTCGTGCATGGGCAGAACCTGCTGCCATTTCTCGTTGTCTTCGTGGCGGTGCTCATCGTGGGGCCGATATTCGTGATCATCCTACGCCGGGTGCTGAAGGGGAGGGCGACCCGCTGGAAGGCTTTCGAGCCCGTGGTGTTTATTCCGGTCGGTCTGTTCATCGGGATTACGGTTGTCGCGGTAATGATCGGGGAAGCGGCAATTAGGTTCGAGTGGTTCGCCTGACTTGGACCGCGGTTTGGCAGCTCAACGGCCGGTCGGATTGGCATCGGCGTGCACCCAGGCTGCCCAAGCCGGGTCCGCCAGATAGCGGGCCGGGTCGTCGGTGATGACGCCCCCCAGGCCGAGGTGCCTGAACGGCAGAAGCGCCGCCGGATCGTTTGCGGTGTAAACCCGGAGTGTGACACCTTCGGAGGCCGCGGCATCGAGGTGGTCCTGGGCGAGATGCCGCCAGTCCATATGGACCGCCGCCGCCTCCAGCGCGCCCGCGGTGCGGGTCCAGCCCTCTGGCAGGGTGGGCGCGAGCAGGGCCACCGCTCGGTCCGAGGCGCGCCGGAAGGCTGCCAGTGCTGTCCAGTCGAAGCTCGAGACGACCACCTCCGGCGCGTCCGATTGCCGGGCGGCGAGCGCGGAGGCGACGGTTTCCGCCAAGGGCTCGGGCGGCGCGTCATGGGGCTTGAGCTCGAGATTGGCAGCCAGACCGAGATCGGCCATCAGGTCGAGCGCCGCAGTAAGCGTCGCCAAGGGTTCTCCGGCAAAGCGGGCGCCGAACCACGCCCCGGCATCGATGCTGCCAAGCTCGGCCGCACCGATCGACGCAAGCGGACCGGTCCGGTTGGTGCAGCGGTCGAGCGTCGCGTCGTGGTGCAGCACCGCGGTGCCGTCGCCAAGGAGCGAGATGTCGATCTCAACCCAGGCCGCACCCGCGCCAGCCGCAGCTTTGAGCGCCGCGAGGGTGTTCTCTGGCGCCGCCAGGCTCGCGCCACGATGGGCGATGAGCCGTCCTAAAGGATCGCGTCGCACATCCCCTGCGCCCATCTGGTCGCCTCATCCATGAACCTTCACCGGTGGCTGTAGCACAATCTTGGGATCGCCACAGCCGGTTGCGCCCATGCCGCGCTTCGTGCCAAAAGTCTGGGGCTTCCGGCGCAGCCCCTCAGGGAAGGCGATATGGCAGTGACCCGGGTTTCGCTTGGGGCGGCGCTGCTCCTCGGTGCCGCGGCAATCTCGGCGGCGGCAGGACGGCACCTCGCGATCAGATACGAGCATGTGACCGCGGCCAGGGTCGAGGCAGCGTTGGCGGCTGTTCGGTTGGATTGGGTGGAGGTCGCGGCCGACGGCAACTTGCTCTCCCTCACGGGGCGGGCGCCCGACGGGTTGGCCAGGGACTTTGCGTTGGAAACGGTGCGGTTGGCCGCACCAGGTGCGCAGATCTCCGAGCGATTGGGGGTCGCGGAGGGCTCGCCCCATCCGGCCCCGCGCACGCAAGTTGAGATCCATCGAGACGGTGACCGGGTGATCCTCTTGGGCCGAGTGCCGCCGTCGCCCGATCCTGAGCGGGACGGCGCTGAGAGCCTTCCCACGCGCCTGGCCGCTGCCCTGAGGTCCCGGGCCGGCGCGGGGGTGCCGCTGACGATTCGCGATCTGACCGAGCCCGAGGCGGGGCTGACCGCGGCGCCGGTCCCAGTGGAGCTGGCGGCCGAGGCGGTGTTCTCGGTGACGCGGGCGCGGGTGGTGCTGGAGCCGATGCGGCTCTCCCTGACGGGGCTTGCGCAGGACGAGGCGGCGGTTCAGGACATCGCCCGGCGGCTCGGCGCACTGACGCCTGAGGGGATCGCGCTTGCCCTCGACATCAAGGTGCCGCCGACGGTGATCTCGCCTTTCACCTTCCGCTTGGCGCACGACGCAGAGATCGGTTGGCGCCTGCTGCGCTGCGCGGCGCGCAACGACGGCGAGGCGGCCCGGATCGAGACAGATCTGCGGGCGGCGGGTTTCGTCGGCGTTTCGGGGCGGTGTCTGGTTGGGGCCGGCGGACCGCCGGGGGACTGGCCCGGCGCCATTGACGCGGCGTTGGCGCTGGTGCCGTCCCTGCCCGTGGGGAGCGAGGTGACGCTCGATCATCGCCTCGCTCGTTTGTCGGTCCCGGGCAACGTGCCTGAGACGCGGCGAGCGGCCCTGGGCGCGCGGTTGGCCGGGGCGCTTCCGGCGGGGTTTAACTTGCGCCAGGAGGTTGCGCCGGCCCGTCCGGACCCCGGCGCCTTTCCGCCGGACACCCCGCTCGCGGCCTTCTGGCTGGAGATCGCGGCGACACCGGACAGCGTCGCGCTCGCCGGGACCGTCGCAGATCCGGCACTTGCCGCGGCCTTCGAGGCACTTGCGGCCGCCCGTTTCCCAGGTCGCATCGTTACCGAGCGGCTCACCCTGCGCGTCGATCCTGCGCCAGAGGGCTGGGCGGCGGCCGTTGAGGCCGGGATGCGTGCGCTCGCGGGCGTGGCGGAAGGGCGCTTGAGCCTGCGGGCGGGCCTTGCGCGGCTCGACGTCACCCTTGCCGACCCCATGGCGGGGCGTGCGTTGCATGACGACCTCGCCGCCGCCTTGCGTGCAACGATGCCAGGCACCCGATTGGAGAGTGCGATTCGGGTCGATCTCCCCGCCGCCGTGGCGGGTCTGCCGGTGTCGGGCGCCCGCTGCGCCGTCGCACTGGGTGAGATCCTGTTGGCCGATCCGCTCACCTTCGCGCCTGGAAGCGCGGTGCTCGAAGAGCCCAGTAGCACGACCTTGGACCAGCTCGCTCAGATGCTCGCGCGGTGTCCGGAGGCCGAATTCGAGATCGGTGGACATACCGACAGCCAGGGCTCTGAGAGGTTCAACCTCACTTTGAGCGCCGCCCGGGCCCAAGCCGTGCGCGAGGCCTTGATCATCCGCGGTGCAGGGCCGGCTCGGCTCGCGGCGAAGGGCTATGGCGAGGCGCGGCCGGTGGCCAGCAATGCCACAGAAGCCGGGCGCGCGCGCAACCGGCGGATCGAGCTCGCGCACCGCCTCCCTGCGCAAGAAACCGTGGCCACCGGAGAACCGGGGGCAACGCCCCAACCTGTCGCAGACGAAGCAACCGCCGACCCCGATCCGCAGACGCTGGATCTGCCGATCCCGATCCCGGCCCCGCGCCAAAACCAAGGGGGGAGCCAGTGAGCCTGAACGAGCTGTCCGCCGTAATCGCCGCGGCTCTTTTCTCGGCCATTCTCGTTGGCTGGGTGCTGCACTGGCTGTGGTGCATGCTCAGCCGGGCTGTCAGCAGCGACCGGGTGAGGATGTCCCATCTGGTGCAGCGGCTCGATGCGGCCGAGCATGCACGCGAACAGGCCGAAGCGGCCCGGGCTGAGCAGGAGGTCGCGCTCATGCGGCGGATTTCGGAGCTCGAGGTTGCCCTTGAGGACCAGGCGGCTGCCTATCAGGCGGCGCTTCAGGCAGGGCAGGCCGAGCAAGAACGGGCAATCGAAGCGGCCCGGGCGGATGCGCAGGCCGCCTGGGACGGGCTCGGGAACGCGCGTCGGCGCATCGCAGAGTTGGAACGGATCCTCTCAGCCGAGTGAGGCGGGGCGGCGCTCCGGTGCCCCGTCAGCGGGCCTGCCACTTGTCTGCGGCCGTGGTGTCGCTGTCCCGCGCATCGACCCAGACCGCCCCCCCATCCGCCGTGGTCTCCCGCTTCCAAAACGGCGCTCGGGTTTTGAGATAATCCATCACGAACGCGGCTGCGTCGAAGGCCGCCTGGCGGTGGCGACTCGCGGCGAGCACGAGAACGATGCGATCGCCGGGCGCGAGCGGGCCCACCCGGTGGATAAGTCGCAGCCCGGCCAGCGGCCAGCGCTCCGCGGCTTCAGCGGCGATCTGAGACAGCGCCCGTTCGGTCATGCCGGGATAGTGCTCCAACTCCATTCCCGACAGCTTCCCAGCCCCGCCGATCTCGCGGACGAGGCCTGTGAAGCTCGCCACCGCGCCGATCTCGAGACGGCCCTCGGTGAGCCGCGCCATCTCGGCGCCGATGTCGAAATCCTCGGACTGGACCGAGATCTGCGGCGCCCAGTCGGCGGCCCGTTCGCCCCCGTCCATTGCTCAGCCGCCCGTCACAGGCGGGAAAAAGGCGATCTCGCGCGCGCCGGCGATCGGGCTGTCGAGATCGGCGATCTCCTGGTTGATGGCGACGCGTATGGCCGAAAGATCGGCAAAGGCGAGCGCATGACCATCGTCGATCGCGGCGAGCTGCACGGCCAGTTCCCGGGCGGTCGTGGCCGCGCCTGGATCGACCTCCTCGACCGCTGTCCCGACGCGCTCGCGCATCCAAGCGAAGTAACGGATCTGCATCATCGGTCCTCCCGCCGGCTAATATAGGCGATCGCCTTGGTCGCGTAATCCCATCCTGTGATCAGCGTGAGCACCGCAGCCGCCCAGAGCAGATAGGTGCCAATGAAAGCGTCGGCTGGCCAGGGGATCGCGCCGAAGAGCCAGGGCGGGTCGCGCTGAGACGCCGCTGTCAAATAGCTCAGGACCCGTTGTTCGCCGAGCAAGGTTGCGATGGCCAAGACTTGGGCGACCGTTTTCCATTTGGCAAGCCTGGTCACAGCAAGGCCGGCGTCGGGCCCGCAAGCTTCGCGCAGTCCTGATACGAAGATCTCGCGAAACAGGATGAGGGCGACGGGCAGGGCGATTGTGGGGTCCAGCGCCGGGGCCAACCACTGGAACTCTTGCTCGCTGCGTCCAGGCGCCGGTCCGACATCGGCCATCTGGACTGGCATCGCGGCAATCGGGACGGCAACGGCAAGGCCGATCACCACGAGGGCCTTGTCGGCGATGGGGTCGAGCACGGCGCCAAGGCGCGACTGCTGGTTGAGGCGGCGGGCGAGCCAACCGTCGAGAAAATCGGTGACGGCGGCCGCGAGGAAAATGGCGAGTGCCCAGAGATCCGCTGTTGGACGGGGCAGGAACGCAAAGGGCAGGACAAGGGCTGGCGCGGCCAACAGTCGGGCGAGCGTGAGGGCATTGGGGAGCGTGAGGATCATCGCGGCTGTCCGTTCGCTCGCCGAGAGGCGCGGCGGGCCGGGTTTCGACCGGAGGGCGCGTGCGCCCGACCGTCCCCGGGCACGGCCCCCCTGCGGGGCCCGGCCGGGGACGCTCCCCAAGCCGTCCCGCGCGGCTCCGCTTTCGCCTCTCGCGGCCTGATCCGAGCTCCGCTTGCCACCTTCAACCGTCTCCCTGAAAATGCGCGTAGATCGTCTCGGCGAGCGCCGCTGAGATCCCCTCGGCCGCCTTGAGATCCGCAAGTGCCGCCCGTGCCACCGCTTTCGCCGAGCCGAAATGCGCCAGCAGGGCCTTTTTGCGCGCCGGGCCGACCCCTGGGATTTCGTCGAGCGGGTTCGCGGCCTGGGCTTTTGCCCGCTTGGCCCGGTGTGCCCCGATGGCGAAGCGATGGGCCTCGTCGCGCAGCCGCTGGACGAAATAGAGGGTTGCTGATCGGAAAGGCAGGGCAAAGGGTGCCCGTCCGGCTGCGTGGAAGATCTCCTTGCCCGCATCCCGGTCGGTGCCCTTGGCCACGCCGAAGAGCGCTGTCCCCTCCACCCCGAGATCTGCGAAGACGTCCGCGGCGGCGGAGACCTGGCCTCGTCCGCCGTCGATCAGCACCAGATCCGGCCAGGCGCTGCTCTCCCGGTCGGGATCCTCGCGCACGAGGCGCCCAAACCGCCGGGTCAGCACTTCCCGCATCATCCCGAAATCATCGCCCGGGGTCAGCTCGGTGTTTTTGATATTGAACTTGCGATATTGGCCTTTCTCAAGGCCGTCCGGCCCTGCGACCACCATTGCCCCCACCGCATGGGCGCCCTGGATATGGGAGTTGTCATAGACCTCGATGCGCCGCGGTGCGGCATCGAGGCCCAGCGCCTCGGCGAGCCCGTCGAGGAGCTTCGCTTGGCTTGCGGTCTCAGCCAGTTTGCGCGCGAGGGCTTCTCGTGCGTTCTTCGCCGCATGACCGACAAGCTCGCGCTTTTCGCCGCGCTGCGGGACTGCGACGATGACGCGCCGTTCCGCCAGGGTCGAGAGGGCCTCGGCGAGGAGCCTGGCCTGGGGCAGTTCCCGATCGAGCAGGACCATCCGCGGTGGCACCCGCTCCGAATAGAACTGGCCGAGGAATTGCTCGAGGATCGTCTCATCTGCATCCTCCACCGAGACTCGCGGGTGATAGGCCCGGTTGCCCCAATTTTGATGGTTGCGGAAGAAGAAGACCTGGACGCAGGCCTGCCCGCCCTCGCGATGCAGCGCGACCACATCGGCCTCCGCGGTTTTTTGCGGGTTGATCCCCTGATGGCCCTGGATTTGGGTCATCGCGCGGATCCGGTCCCGGTAGATCGCGGCTTGTTCGAACTCCATCGCCGTCGAGGCCTCCGCCATCTTTTGCGAGAGCTCGCGCTGTACCCGGGTCGAGCGGCCCTGGAGAAATCGCGACGCCTCTTCGACAAGCTCACCATAGGCGTCGGCACTGATCTCGCCGGTGCACGGCGCCGAGCAGCGCTTGATCTGATACAGCAGGCAGGGCCGGGTGCGGCTCTCGAAGACGCTGTCAGAGCAGGTGCGCAGCAGAAAGGCCTTTTGCATCTGATTGAGGGTGCGGTTGACCGCGCCGGCCGAGGCGAAGGGTCCGAAATAGCGCCCCTTCTCCCGCCGCGCGCCGCGGTGCTTACGCAAAAGCGGGAACGCCCCGGTCTCGATCAAGATATGTGGGAAGCTCTTGTCGTCACGCAGCAGCACGTTGAAGCGCGGTTTCAGCTGCTTGATCAGGTTGGCCTCGAGCAGGAGCGCCTCGGTTTCCGTTGCGGTGGTAACGAACTCCATCGCCGCGGTGCGCGAGATCATCGCGAGGATGCGGCTGGTATGGGCGCCCTTATTGGCATAGCTGGCGACCCGCTTCCTGAGGCTGCGGGCCTTGCCGACATAAAGGACGGCCCCGTCCTCGGCGAGCATGCGATAGACCCCGGGCCGGTCCGCAAGGCTCGGCAGATAGCCGCGGATGATCTCCGGTCCGCTGCGCGGGGGATGTGGCACGGGGTCCTGCAGGGCGGTATCCGTCTTGATTGACGTCAAGGATTCGCTGTTCAGCTGCCTCAGCGTTAAGACATTTTCAAGCGGGAAAGGATCCCCGATTTCTGTGGGAAACACTGTGGACAAGCTGTGAGCCCGCCTCGCACGAATTTGAGTCTCCAGTGATTTTTACGGATTGCCTAAAATTTGAGCATAAACTCAACCAACTGAAATTGCTAGATATTTTTCTCTGCACGGCGCTAAACCCTGGATATTGCGGCGGAATTGCGGCGTGCCGGCCGAACGCGGCTCCTGCGTGGACAAGTCTCTCACGCGCCACCCGAATCAGATCCACCGGCCGTCAAGCTCCGTCTTCGGGTCCCGACACATCGGGTGTTTGCCAGGCAAGATGCTGCCCGCCGTCGATTGCTAGCATCTGCCCGGTGAACGCCTTGCAAGCCAAGATAAACCGCAACGCCGCGACGATGTCCTCGGGGTCCGAGCCTCGGCCGAGGATGCAGGCGGCCCGTTGCCGCGCGAAATGCGCCTCGGACTGACGCTCCGCCCGCAGTGTCGGGCCGGGCCCGATCGCCGCAACCCGCACCTTGGGAGCGAGCGCCTGGGCCGCTGTCCGCGTGAACATCTCGAGGCCCGCCTTCGCGATTGTGTAAGAGGCGAAAAAGGGTGTCGGCTTCCATACCCGCTGATCGATCATGTTAACGATACAGGCTTGGGCGACCGGCTCGCCCTGGGTGTCGGTCAACGGGTCCGGCGCCTGGCGGGCGAACACACCGCTGAGATGCACCGGCGCCCTGAGATTGCTCTCCACGGCGCGGTCCCAGCTTTCCCGGGTCATCTCCGTCACCCGGTCGTCCTCAAAGAGCGACGCATTATTCACCAGAAGCGTGAGCGGACCGCCAAGGGCGCCCGCCGCACGCGGCACCAGATCCGCCACAGCGGCCTCGTCAAGCAGATCCGCCTTGAGGGCTGCGGCCCGACACCCTTGGGCGCGGACCGCCTCGGCCGTCGCTTCGGCCGCAGCGGCGGAGCCGTTGTAGTGGATCGCGACATCCCAACCCGAGGCCGCCAGATCAAGCGCCATCGCCCGCCCCAGCCGACGCGCGGCTCCGGTGATCACCGCCCGCTTGATCTGCATCTCGCCGCTCCATTCGCTCGTTGCCAGTGCACAGCTAGCGGTCCGGCGGCCGGGTGCAATGGCCCGGATGGCTCGACTGGCTCGACTGGCCGCGCGGGGTGATCCGCAAGACCGGACCGTCGGCTCAGTCGCGACCGAGCTTTGGGCAGTCGCAGGGCCGGCCCGGCAAGCGGTAGACCCCGCAGCCCGGACATTTGACGAGGTTCATCGGCCTGGGTAGCCGTCGGCGCCGGCCGGTTCCGCCCCTGTTGCGGCTGAAGACCGCCCAGACGAGGAGCACGATCCCGGCTGTTACCAAGAACTTTCCCAACACAGCGCCGCCTCCTCCTCGCCCCGCGGCTCCGTCCTATGGCCGCTCCCCCCGGCACGCAATCCTTGCGCCCGCGCCAACCCTGCGCCAGGCAATTCCCACGCCGGCCAGTTTCCGTTAACTCCCCTATTGTCGGAGCAATGCCGGGAGCCGCCAGATGGCCGCAGAGGGCGAGAACGAGCCGCAAGCGTTGAGAGCCCAGCTTGCGGAGCTGAAGGCGGAGCACCAGCGGCTCGACCTTGAGATCGCTGCGCTCGAAGCCGGGGTGGCAGCGGACCGTTTGGCCCTCCAGCGGATGAAGAAGCAGAAGCTTCTTCTGCGTGACCGGATCGTGCTGATCGAGGATCAGATCTACCCCGACATCATCGCCTGAGCCAGGCAGGGGTCGGGGGGCATGCTCTTGCCCCATCCCCGCGCCCAAGTATGGTGAAGTTTCTCGGGGCAGGGAGACGGCCATGGATATTCGGGTCGGGATCGTGATGGGCAGCCAGTCGGACTGGCCGACGATGCAGATCGGGTCCGAGCTGCTGACCGCGCTCGAGATCGGCCACGAATGCCGCATCGTCTCGGCCCACCGGACGCCCGACCGGCTGTTTGACTATGCGGAAGCGGCGGCCGGGCGAGGGCTCGCGGCGATCATCGCCGGGGCGGGGGGCGCGGCCCATTTGCCTGGAATGTTGGCGGCGAAGACGCGGGTGCCGGTTCTCGGCGTGCCGGTGGAGAGCAAAGCGCTGCGCGGGCTCGACAGTCTTTTGTCGATCGTCCAGATGCCGAAAGGGGTTCCGGTGGCAACTTTCGCCATCGGGCCGGCCGGCGCCGCCAATGCGGCGCTCTTTGCCGCTGCCCTGATCGCGGTGACGGATCCAGCCGGTGCGGACCGGCTCGAGGCTTGGCGGGCGGCGCAATCGGCCGGCGTGGCGGAGGTGCCGAGCCTTGGGTGACGCCACAATGATGGGCGTCAGCCCGGGATCTGGGCGGGCGCCGCTCCCGCCCGGCAGCGTGATCGGGATCCTCGGCGGCGGCCAGCTTGGCCGGATGCTCGCGATGGCGGCGGCGCGGCTCGGCCTTAGGGTGTGCATCTACGACCCCGGCCCGGCACCGCCGGCCGCCCAAGTCGCTCAGCATCTGCGGGCCGGCTTCGAAGACGAAAAGGCGCTCGCGGATTTCGCCGGACAGGTGGATGTCGTTACCTACGAATTCGAGAATGTGCCCCTCGCCGCGGCAGAGGCGTTGGCAGCGCGGCGTCCGGTCCGCCCTGGGCCGCGGGCCCTCGCGGTGTCCCAGGACCGGGCGGACGAAAAGCGCTTCCTCGAAAGCGTTGGGCTCAAGGTCGCCCGCTGGGCGCCGATCGACGGTTTGGGTGAGATCCCGGCGGCGCTGGGGGAGACCGGCGCCCCGGCCATTCTGAAGACCCGGCGCCTGGGCTATGACGGCAAGGGCCAGGCGCGTCTCACCGGGCCTGAGGATGCGGTTGCGGCTTGGCAGGCCATTGGCGCCCAGCCTTCGGTGCTGGAGGCGGTCGTGCCCTTCGTTGCGGAGATTTCGGTCGTCGCCGCCCGCGGGCTCGGCGGGGAGGTCGTGGCCTACGATCCGGGGCGCAACATCCACGAGGACGGCATCCTGCGCCGCTCGGAGGTCCCGGCGCCGCTGCCCAGGGCAGTGTTGCAGGACGCCGTTCTGGCGGCCGGGCGGATCCTGTCGGCGCTCGATTATGTCGGGGTGATCGGGGTGGAGTTCTTCGTCGCCGGCCGCGAGGTCATCGTCAATGAGATCGCACCGCGGGTCCACAACACCGGGCATTGGACCCTCGATGCCTGCCTGATCGACCAGTTCGAGCAGCATATCCGCGCGGTGGCGGGCTGGCCGCTCGGCGATGGCGCCCGGCATTCCGATGCGGTGATGGAAAACCTGATTGGTCCTGAAGTGCAGGACTGGGCGCAGCTTGCGGGGCAAGCCGCGGCGCTGCATCTTTATGGCAAGGCCGAGGCAAGGCCCGGCCGCAAGATGGGGCATCTGACGCGGCTCTCGCCCAAGCGATGAGCCGGGCGCTTCGGCGTGCCCATGGCGCCGAAGGCCGACGCGCGCGACGGTCTCACGCCACGGCAGAAGGCGCGTCGATCCGCGCGATAGATGTGACAGCCCGGCCGGTGCATCTGGCCTCGGCGCGTCGGCATCCGAGCACCGCACGACCACCGCGCGCGTGGTCTCCCCGCTCGCTGCGCTGCGCGCGCCGCGGCCGGGGTGGAGCGTTACGCCGGCCGTCGGTTGCGGCGTGCTCTGGGTGTCGGCGCGTGGGATCTTCACGGTCGGTGGCATGGCCGACCCGGTGGCCAGCAACCCGCCTTCTGAGGCTAGAACCGGCTGATCTGGGCCGCGCTCCGGGGACATACCATCCCCGCGCCGGGGCGAGGGCCAGGGCCCTGATCAAGGCGGATCTTCCGCGAAGCCCGCGCGCAGGCTTGCCATCGGATGCGGCACACTCTGCCGCGGCTCGCCTGCGCATGGCGGGATTTCCCTTTCTCGCAGCTTCGCTATGCTGCACCCCATGCAAGACACCGCTCCCCCGCGCGCCACGCATTTCGGCTATGAGACCATCCCCGAGGCAGAGAAGGCGGCCCGGGTCCGGGGCGTGTTCTCCTCCGTCGCCGCCCGGTACGACCTGATGAACGACTTGATGTCCGGGGGTGTCCACCGGCTCTGGAAGGAAGCGATGGTCGCTTGGCTCGGCCCGCGACCGGGGATGCGCCTTCTCGATCTCGCCGGCGGCACCGGCGATATCGCGTTTCGGGTCGTGGCACGGGCGCCGGGTGCGGAGGTCACCGTTTGCGACCTAACCCAAGAAATGCTCGACGAGGGTGCCCGCCGCGCCGAGGCCCGCGGCATCGGCGGCGTCTCCTGGGTGCAGGGCGACGCGATGGCGCTGCCTTTCGCGGACCGCAGCTTCGACGCCGTCACCATCGCCTTCGGGATCCGAAACGTGACGCGCCCGGAACAGGCGCTCTCGGAGGCCTACCGGGTCCTGCGCCCAGGGGGGCGCTTCCTGTGCCTGGAATTCAGCCATGTAGCACCGGAGGCCCTGGCCCGCGCCTATGACGCGTACTCCTTCTCGGTGATCCCGGCCCTCGGCCAGGCGGTGACCGGCGATCGCGCCAGCTACCAGTACCTCGTCGAGTCGATCCGCCGCTTCCCCGATCAAGTGCGGTTTGCCGAAATGATCGAGGCCGCCGGCTTCTCCCGCGTGAGCTGTCGCAATCTGAGCTTCGGTGTGGCGGCGCTGCACGCCGGCTGGCGGGTCTAATGCTTGCTGCAATCCCGCAGCTTTGGCGGCTGCTGCGGACGGGGGCCACCTTCGAGCGCGCCGGCGCCATGCGGGTGATCCTCGACGAGGTGGGGCTCTATGGCGCGCCGCGCTTTGCGATTAGGGCGATGGCTTGGCCGTTCGGCCTGTTTGGACGCACCGGCGACGCGGCGCTGCCCCCGGTTGCGCGGGCCTGCCAGGCAATGGGGCCGGCCTATGTGAAGTTCGGCCAAATCCTCTCGACCCGGCCCGATGTGGTCGGCCCGCGGATCTGCGAGCAGCTGCGATATCTGCAAGATCGGCTGCCGCCGTTTCCGACCGATGCGGCGCAGGAGATCTTGGACGCCGAGCTCGGCCAGAAGGCCGGGGAACTGATCACCGAACTCGGCCCTCCGGTGGCCGCCGCCTCGATCGCCCAGGTCCATCCTGCGATCTGGGGACCGACGGGGACCAAGGTGGCGGTCAAAGTCCTTCGCCCGAATGTCGCTCGCCGGTTCCGCCGCGATATCGGCACCTTCTACTTCATCGCCGGGGTCGTCGAGGCCATCGTCTCGGCGTCGGCGCGGCTCAGGCCCAAGGCCGTCGTCGCCCATTTCGAAGGTTGCGTGCACACCGAACTCGACCTGCGCTTAGAGGCCGCCTCCGCGAGCCAGTACCGGCGCAATGCCCAGGACGATACCCGCCTCCAGGTGCCCGAGATCTTCTGGGAAGGGACCTCGCGCCGCGTGCTCACGATGGCCTGGGTCGAAGGCTTGCCGCTCGAGGCCGAGGTGCTCCAAGCGGCAGGGCTCAATGTTGCAGAGATCGCCGAACGGGTCATTCAGGTCTTCCTGCGCCATGCCTTGCGCGACGGCTTTTTCCACGCGGATATGCACCAGGGCAATCTGCGTATCGGACCGGACGGCACGCTGATCGTGCTCGACTACGGCATCATGGGCCGCCTCGATGTTGTGACCCGTCGGCATTATGCGGAGATCCTCTACGGCTTCCTCACGCGGGACTACAAGCGCGTGGCGGAGGTCCATTTCGAGGCGGGCTATGTGCCGCCGGACCGCGATGTGGAGGAATTCGCCCAGGCGTTGCGCTCGATTGGCGAGCCGATATTCGGCCAGGATGTCAGCCAAATTTCGATGGCCCGGCTTTTGGCCTATCTCTTCGAGACCACCGAGCGCTTCGGTATGGAGACGCGCGTGGAGCTGATTCTGCTGCAGCGCACCATGGTGGTCGTCGAGGGGGTGGCCCGCTCGCTCGATCCGCGTTCGAATCTCTGGGAAGCGGCGCGGCCTGTCGTCGAAGGGTGGATCACCGACAATATGGGCCCGCGGCAGATCCTGCGCGATGTGGGCCAGACGCTGACCATTTTGCGCCGCCTGGGGCCGCGGCTGCCTGGGCTCGCCGAGGAGCTGGTGATGCTCGCCGAGGAGGCCCGGACCCGCCGCCAGCGTCCGGCCGCGCCACCCCCGGCCGAGCCGCAGCGCCCGCGCTGGCCGTTCCTGGTCGCGGGGGTCGCGCTTGGGGCCGCGGCGTTGCTCGCAGGGCTCGCCGGCACCGGCGCCCTCGCATTCTAAATCCGCCCGGACGCGACGACGGAATGGCCCAGCCTGGATCTTGGCTTTTTCCAGCTTGCGCGGTTGTGCGGGCTTTGAAATACGTTTGGGAGATGGAGATTTTCCGGTGTCGGGCACGGGGTCCGAACCGGGGTGCGAAGGGTTTTGGGTGCAGGGAAAGCGGATCCTCCTGGTCGTGGGCGGCGGCATCGCGGCCTATAAGACGCTCGAATTGATCCGGCTCGTGCGCAAAGCAGGCGGTGCGGTGTCTCCCGTGCTCACGCGGGCGGCGCAGGAGTTCGTCACGCCCCTATCGGTTGCGGCGCTCGCGGGTGAGCGGGTGTTCGACGCGCTGTTCGATCTGACCGACGAGGCCGAGATGGGGCATATCGAACTCTCTCGTGCGGCCGATCTCGTGGTCGTCGCTCCGGCGACGGCGGATCTGATGGCGCGGATGGCCCATGGGCTTGCCGATGATCTGGCCACTACAGTGCTGCTCGCGACCGACACCCCAGCCCTTATCGCGCCGGCAATGAATCTGCGCATGTGGTTGCATCCGGCAACACAGCGCAACCTGGCCACGCTCACCGCCGATGGCGTCGCGGTTATCGGACCCAATGACGGGGACATGGCCTGCGGTGAGTACGGCCCCGGGCGCATGGCCGAGCCTGCCGAGATTTTCAAAGCCATCGAATTACGGTTATCGGACCCGGCGCGCCCCGCCCATTTGGTGTTACCCGGTTCGGCGTCAGACGGCCCGCTGGCAGGGCGGCGGATCCTCGTGACATCCGGCCCGACCCACGAGCCGATCGACCCGGTGCGCTACATCGCCAACCGATCTTCCGGCGCGCAAGGCACCGCCATCGCCGCGGCGCTCCGCGATCTTGGCGCTGAGGTCTGCTTCGTCACAGGCCCTGCGACCGTGCCTGCCCCAGAAGGCGTTGCGGTCACCCGGGTCGAGACCGCCGCGCAGATGCTCGCGGCAGTGCAGCGCGCGCTGCCGGCAGACGCCGCCGTCTTTGCCGCAGCCGTGGCGGATTGGCGCGTGGCCGCCACCTCGGACTCGAAGATTAAGAAAGGGCCGGACGGGCCACCCATGCTGCAGTTCGCCGAGAACCCGGACATCCTCGCCACGGTCTCCCAACTGCCCGCTGACCGGAGGCCGCGCCTCGTTGTCGGCTTTGCGGCCGAGACCGACGACGTCATCGGACATGCGACCGCCAAGCGGGCGCGGAAGAACTGCGATTGGATCGTGGCCAACGATGTGCGCCCTGAGACCGGCATCATGGGCGGCGTCGAAAACGCGGTGACGCTCGTGACGGCCGATGGCGCCGAGAGCTGGCCGCGCCAGGCGAAGGCACAGGTCGCTCGGCATCTCGCCCGTCGCATTGCCGAGGCGCTCCGCGCGCAGGCCGAGGAGACGCAGGGATGAGCAGCCCCTCTGCCCCGCCGGAGATCGCGTTCCGCCCGCTTGCCCATTACGACGCGGCGCTCGGCCTGCCGAGCTATGCGACCGACGGAGCGGCGGGGCTCGATCTGCGGGCGTCGCTTCTGCCCTCCGACAGGACCGACGGGATCCCGCTGCCATTTCTCGGCCGGATCCTCGTGCCGACGGGGCTCGAGATCGCCATCCCCGAGGGGTTTGAGGGCCAAGTGCGACCACGCTCTGGCCTGGCGGCGCGCTTCGGGGTGACCGTGGTCAATACGCCCGGCACCATCGACGCCGATTATCGTGGGGAGCTCGCCGTGTTGCTCACCAATCTCGCCCTCGAGACCTTCCGCATCGTCCATGGAACCCGGATCGCGCAGCTGATCATCGCGCCTGTCTCGCGCGCCCGGGTCCGTCTGCAGGACGAACTCGACGAAACCGGGCGCGGGCGCGGCGGCTTCGGCTCGACCGGCCTGAGCTGAGGGCGCGGTCGGATGCTCAGGCTCTCCCGCAAGACGCTGCTCGCCCTCGAGGCGGTGCTCGATGTGGCCTACAACGCCCGGCCAGATCCGGTGCAGTCGAAGGACATCACTAAACGTCAGGGCATTCCGCAGCGCTATCTCGAACAGGTGATGCAGAGCCTTGTCCACAAGAACATCCTCAAGGGTGTCCGTGGTCCGAAGGGCGGCTACACCCTGGCCCGGGAGCGGCGCAAGATCACCGTGGCGGAGGTTGTGAGGGTGGTCGATCAACTCGATGCAGAGGCCGACACCGACCCTGTCTCCCAGGCGGATCTGGGCGAGCAGGTGATCGCCCCCCTGTGGGAGGAGACACGAGCGGCGATGCTCGAGCGACTCGAGAACGTAACGATGGAGGATCTCTGCCGCCGCGCGGGGGAGCTCGGCATCCCCCACGGCACGAAAGCCGCACCTGATTTCAACATCTGAGGCTGTCAGAGCGCGGACCCTGGGACCACTGACCCGGGGAGGCGGCGCAGTGGGGTGGGTCTGCGCGGGCCGGCTCGAACGCGCCTGTGACAGACTTAGACCTGACGCATCGAACCCGACAATCTTGTGGTGGACCTGATGCCGGCGCTTCGGGCATTCTCAACCCCAGGCCGTGCAGGGCCTTTCCGGCCGGCCGAAGCCGCCGGCTCGCCAGCGGAGGCGCGAGATGCAGCGACCCGATTACGAGATCACCACGCGGGCCCAGCTTCGGGAGATCGTGGGCGAGCCGGGCTCAATGTCGTCGCTCAAGACGATCGATCACATCGACCCGATCTGCGCGCGCTTCATCGCCGCCTCTCCCTTTGTCGTGTTGGCAACACGGGGGCCGGACGGCCTGCTCGATCTCTCGCCGAAGGGTGATCCGGCGGGCTTTGTCGCGGTGCTCGACCGGCAGACGCTCGCGATTCCCGATCGGTTGGGCAACAACCGCTTCGACAGCTACGAGA
The DNA here is from genome assembly GCA_050331335.1 of Pikeienuella sp. GTDB lineage: Bacteria > Pseudomonadota > Alphaproteobacteria > Rhodobacterales > Rhodobacteraceae > Thermohalobaculum. The sequence continues at coordinate 15,254 of JBHJGY010000005.1, read as the reverse complement.
ACCTCCTCGTCCACCCGGAGGCCGCGCTCATTTTCCTGATCCCGGGCCACAACGACACCTTACGCGTCGCCGGCGAGGCCACGATTTCGGTCGATCCGGCGCTGCTCGAGCGCTTTGCCATCAAGGGCCGGGCGCCGCGTTTCGTCCTTCGGCTGCGGGTGCGCGAGGCCTTCCTGCACTGCGCCAAGAGCATGCTGCGCTCGCGCCTCTGGCAGCCCGATCATTGGCCCGACACGGCGGATGTGCCGAGCCTTGCCGAAGCGATGACCGCCCATGGACGGCTCGTCGAGCAGCGCCTCGTGGGCGATGTCGGCGAGATGCAGGGGATTATCGACGACGACGCGGCCGCGCGGCTTTACTAGGCCCCGGGCGCCGGCGCCCCGCGTTGCATTCGGCCGAAGGCTCGCCCATGCTCCTGATCGATGGGACGTCGCGAGGGAGGATACCATGGACCAGGGGTATGGGAGCCCTCGGGCCCGAACGGCGCCGAGGGGCCGGATCTATACGGACATCACCGAGACCATCGGGAGCACCCCGCTGGTGCGGCTCACGCGCCTGGCGACGGCGGCGAATGTCTCGGCCGAACTCTTGGCAAAGCTCGAATTCTTCAACCCACTGGCGAGCGTCAAGGACCGGATCGGCGTGGCGATGATCGAAGCGCTGGAGCAGGAGGGGCGCATTTCTCCGGGCGCGACCCTTGTCGAGCCAACCTCCGGCAACACCGGGATCGCGCTCGCCTTCGCCGCCGCTGCAAAGGGATATCGGATGGTCCTTGTCATGCCCGATTCGATGTCCGTCGAGCGGCGCAAGATGCTGGCCTTGCTCGGCGCGGAGTTGGTGCTGACCCCGGCGGCCGAGGGCATGACCGGTGCCATATCCCGCGCCGAGGCCATCGTCGCGGAGACCCCCGGCGCCGTAATCCCGCAACAGTTCGACAACCCGGCAAACCCGGCAATCCATCGCGCCACCACTGCGGAGGAGATCTGGGCCGACACCGGGGGCGCGCTTGACGTCCTGGTGGCCGGTGTCGGCACGGGAGGGACGCTGACGGGGCTCGGCTCGGTGCTGAAGGCGCGGCTGCCGGGCCTGAGGATCGTTGCGGTGGAGCCGGAGGACAGCCCTGTGCTTTCTGGGGGGCAGCCGGGGCCGCATAAGATCCAGGGCATCGGTGCGGGCTTTGTCCCTGGGAATCTCGAGACCCCGCTGATCGACGAAGTGCTGACGATCGGCAATGAGACGGCGTTCGAAACCGCGCGGCTGGTCGCGCGGCTCGAGGGGGTGCCGGGCGGCATTTCGTCTGGCGCCGCTCTGGCTGCGGCTCTGGAGGTGGCCGAGCGACCGGAGATGGCCGGCAAGCGCCTGGTCGTGATCCTGCCCTCTTTTGCCGAGCGCTACCTTTCCACGGCCCTGTTCGTCGGTCTATGATCGCTAAGCTTCTGCGCCGCGCAAGTTTGTGCCATTTGAGATTTTGATTTGAAAAGGGAATAACCGCGCGTATAAGCTGAATGAGTGTCCTTCACGCCCTGCTTGCACGGAGATTTCCCATGGCAATCGGCCCGATCACCTTCGAATACGACAGCAGCACCCGCGACGGTATGCTGGCCAATACCCTCGACGCCTTCGGCACCACCCTCGAAGCGACCCTCACCTTCAACTTCGAGAACATCATCACCCCCGACACCATCGAGTTCGACGCCGATGTCAGCGTTGCGCCGGACTTCCTGACCCTTGAGGTGCCCGTGATCGGCGAGTCCGGTTTCAGCGTTGGCTTCGGCGCGATGTTCACCGGCGATTTCGACTATGCTCAAGACCAATTCAACATCACCGGCAGTGCCGGGGCCGAGGTTGGCTTCTTTGTTAGCGACTTTTTCGCAACAACGCTCCTCTCCCCGGGCCTCGAGTTCAATCCGAGCTTCGATCTTCCGCCTGTCTTCGACTTCTTCGACGAACCCACCTGGTGACACGTCGGCTTGCGCCCGGAGCACCGCTTCGGGCCGATGACACTGTCAGGCGTGGACAAAGGCTGGATGCGGGCGGTTTCACGGCAGGTGTGATCGCTATTCAGCCTTAGGTTGATTTACTTTATGTTAGCTTCTATCCGTAGACTGCTGACGCGACGACCGACCGATAGCAAATGGCAAGGAGCGACCAAATGCTGCCCATCGATAGGAACATCGACTTCGACACCGAAACCAACGAAGGCCCGCTTGCGGCCCTCCTGAATTCCTTCGGGATCTCGGCCCAGGTCACCATCGACTCGACCCTTGACGAGGAAAACGGTACCGAAACCCTCGCGATCGACGCTGATATCGATTACGAACTCTTCGGCTTCATCGACACCGCGTTCGAATTCGACGGCACCGCAGAGGTTGACCTCAACACCGGCGATGTCGAGCTGACCGGCACGCGCGGCATCTTCGCCAGCATCAACTTTGGCACCGATGAAGAGCCCAATCCCTTCACGCTGCTGGACAGCGAGATCGAAGTTGACGAAGAATTCCGGGTTCCCTTGTTCGATTTCGACGGCTTCCTGAGCTGATTCGCCGATCTGAACGGTCCCGATCCGTCTGTCCACGCAGGCGGCTCGGGCTCGGCGCGCCATCTGCCGGTTGGCAGAGCGCATCTGACGAGGGTCGCCCCATGGCCTGACCTTCCCGGTGTTCGTCCTACCTACCGCGGTGAAGGGGGGCGACCGGATGGTGATCGTCTATGAGATCCTGGTGGCGGTGGCACTCGCTGGCGTCCTTACAATGGCCTACACGCTCTGGCGCCGCCATGGCGGCAGCCGTCCGCTTGGCATCACCGGCGCGGTGCTCGCCTTACTCGCCTATTGTTGGCCCTGGCTCCTGGCTGCCAATTGGGCTCAGGTTCTCAGGGCCGCCCTCGGCTTCGCCGTTGTCGCCGCCCTCGGCCTCGGCTACGGCTATCTAATTGCGCGTGCCCGCCGGGCCGCGCGGCGGCGGGAGGAGGCGCGCGACCGGTGACCCTGAGCGAGGACGAGATCGAGCGCTACGCTCGGCACATCATCCTGCAGGAGATCGGTGGAGCGGGGCAGCACCGTCTCTCTGCAGCGCGGGTGCTGGTCCTCGGCGCGGGCGGTCTGGGGTCCGCGGCGCTGCAATATCTCGCTGCGGCCGGGGTCGGGACCCTCGGTGTCGTCGACGACGACGCGGTCTCGCTCTCCAACCTCCAGCGGCAGGTCATCCACGCCACCGATGAAATCGGCCAGCCCAAGACTGCGAGCGCGGCCAGGGCGGTTGGGCAGATCAACCCGAATGTCACCGTGCGCCGGCACCAAACCCGGCTCGTCGAGGCCAATGCCAGGGTGATCTTCGAGGATTACGACATCGTGCTCGACGGCACGGATAATTACGCCACGCGCGCCCTGGCCAACCGGGTCGCGGTCGATTGCGGCGTGCCGCTTGTGTCCGCCGCGCTCGGCCGCTGGGAGGGGCAGCTGTCGGTGTTTCACCCTGCGGCCGGGGCGCCTTGCTACGCCTGCCTGTTTCCAGAGCAGCCCGCGCCGGGATTGGCCCCCCCCTGCGCCGAGGTCGGCGTTCTCGGTGCACTTGCCGGCGTGATGGGGGCGATGCAGGCGGCTGAGGCGGTGAAGCTCATCACGGGGGCGGGAAGCCCGCTACTCGGTCGCCTTCTGATCTATGACGCGCTCTCCGCCAGCTTCGACGTCTTCGGCTTCTCCCGGCGGCCCGATTGCGAGGTTTGCGCCGAAGCGGTTGTGGTCTGAGGCGACCGTTTTATCTTGTGCGATGAGGTGAGCCGCTGCACTTTGCCGATCGCCAACGTCACAGGAGATCGCGGATGGCCCTCCGTCTGCCCCGCCTCAACGCTGCCGGACCGCTCACGGGCGCGCTTTTGCTGGCGGCCGCACTCCACGCCGCCGCCGAAACACCGGCCGATCCGGACGCTCTGCTGCCCGGTGAGGTACCCCCGCCTTCCGAGCAAGAGCCTGCGCTGCCCCTTCCTGTCCCCGATGCCGAGCGCGAGCCAGATCCGCCCGCTGTGCCGGAGTTCGATAGCCGCGACATCCCAGACCTCGCGCCAGGCGACCGGTTGATCCCTGGAGAGGAGTGGCGGGCGATGACCACGGGGAAAGTCGTGTGGTATGCCATCGAGGGTCGGCTTTGGGGCCGAGAGTTTTTCCACCCCAACGGCACCCAGTCCATCTTCGTCGCCTCGGACGGCACATGTCTTGAGGGTGTCTGGTGGGAAGGCAACGGCGTCTACTGTTTCTCCTATGAAGGGCTGCACTGCTTTCGGCATGTGCTCCGGGGCGATCAGATCCTGATCGTCTCGATCACCGGCGGGGAGGTGCAGACGGTGGAGCGCATTACAGATGACGGCCCCCTGGCCTGCACGCCGCCGATGCTCATGTGAGCTCGGCCGCGCATGCGGCGGCTCTCAGGGCGCGGCGAGGTCCACCCAGATCAGCCGGTGATCCGAGCTGATGAGACGACCGCCGCGCTGGCCGGTGAGCCGGGCCTCAGCTGTCCCCCGGGTCGGCCAGAAAACCCCGGCGCCGCGGAGCTCCAGTCCGGCCGAGGGCAAGACATAATCGACGCGGAGCCGCAGGGCCGATCCATCGCGGCGACGCCACTCGGCGGTGTGGAGCGCGGGGTCGCCCTTGCGGGGGCGCTCCCCTGGGCCGCGCCGCGCTGGACCTTCCGCGCCGCCCGCGCTCCGGGGCTTTGGGTCTTGGATCCGCGGATGGGCCAGAAGCGCCGCGATCGCCGAGCGGATGCCGTCGCCATCCTGAGGGTCGGCGTTCAGATCGCCCGCCACCAAGAACGCGGCCTCCGGCGGCAGCCCGCCCAGGCCTCCGGCATCGTCAATGAGCCAGCCCGGCCGGCCTTCCGGCGTGTCGAGGATCTCCCGGATCAGTCGGATCTCGTCCGCATTGCGCCGGCCGTTGCGGTGCTCGGGGCCATCGAAAACCGGGGGCGTCGGATGCGCAGCGACGATGTAGAGCGTGCCGCCCGGCAGCTGCACCGGTGCGATCCAGTGGGCCTTCGAGGAGAGCCGGAGCGCCTGCCATATCGAGTCGGGGTGGAAAGGGGCGCCGTCGGGACGCCGAGGTCGCCGCGCAGCGGGCATCGCGGACCAGCGCAGCCGTGTGAAGCTCCGCACTTCGCCCAATGGCCAGCGCGACAGCAGCGCCATCGCGTATTGCCCCGGAAATCGGCCGAACCCCCAGGCATCCCCCGGCCCTGCTGGGGTGCCGTCCTGGTCGAGATCGAGCCCAGAGAAGACACCGACATTCTGCGGACCTTGATGGCTGTGCGGGTAGGCGATCCCGTCAAATCCGGCCACGCCGCCGGCTAGCAGCGCTAGGAACGCCGACAGCGCCCGGCCCTCTGGGTCGGCATCGAGTTCGTTGATCAGCAAGATGTCGGGCCGCGTGCGCAGGATGATCTCCGCGACAGCCAAGACCTGGGGGTCCCGGGCCTCGATATCGGCGAGCAGAACGCCTGCGCCCTGGCGGACGAGCGCGGCGTTGAATTGGGCGGCCCGAACGGTGCCCGGAGGTTTTGCCAGGTCGAGCGCCGACGCGGTCATCGGCAGAACGGCCGCGAGTGCAGCGATGACGAGGGCCTTGAGCATTTTGTCACCGCGCATGCGGCCGCAGCAGCACGGAAAGCTTCGTCTCCCGCTCTTGCGCCCGGTGATCGCACCCGCGGGCGCCTCCCCGCCCGAGAGATCGATGCCGGTGGCACCCACACCCAACTAAGCGAGGGAGATCCCGACACGACCAGTCGCGGAGTTCAGACGGCCGATGCCGCCGCAACCGGGCCGGCTTTGCAGATCCATGCCGAGCGCCGGAGCGGTCGGCGGGGCGAAGATGACGAAAACCAGTCCCCAGTTCGGCAGTCTGCGTTAGACGGAGGGCTTTCCCCCCGCCCGTTCTGGCTCGCCATCTGGGCAACATATGTCAGGCGCCCGAGAGCCATGGTTGCGCCTGCGACCGACGCGCCTCGAACCGAGCGATTGCCGCTTCCTTTTCGAGCGTCAACGCGATGTCGTCGAGACCGTTCAGCAGGCAATGCTTGCGGAAGGGGTCAATCTCGAAGCGTATTACCCCGCCATCGGGACCGCGGATCTCCTGGGCCTCGAGATCTATCGACAACACTGCGTTGGCGCCGCGTTCGGCGTCTTCCATCAGCTTGTCGACCTCCTCTTGTGGCAAGACAATCGGCAGAATGCCGTTCTTGAAACAGTTGTTGTAGAAGATGTCGGCGAAAGACGGCGCGATCACGCAGCGGATGCCGAAGTCGAGCAAGGCCCAGGGTGCGTGTTCGCGCGAGGAGCCGCAGCCGAAATTGTCGCCGGCCACCAGGATCTCCGCGGCGCGGTAGGCTTGCTTGTTGAGCACGAAGTCAGGGTTTTCGGAGCCGTCGTCGCGAAAGCGCATCTCATCGAAGAGATTGGCGTCGAGACCGGTGCGCTTGATCGTTTTCAGGAATTGCTTCGGGATGATCATATCCGTGTCGACATTGATCATCGGCAGCGGCGCGGCAACGCCGGTGAGCGTGGTGAAGCGGTCCATGATCAGCCTCCTGTGGCAGCTCTCGCCAACGTCTTGCCCCGAGGGATGGCCTGCGCGCAAGCCTGGGATCGCGCGAACGCAAGGCGACCGCGGTTCCGTCGGACAGGTGACATCACGAATGGCTGTGCACGGCGCGCGCCGGAGACGCAGGCCAGGGGCGTTTGCGTCAAGGCAAGCGATGCAGCATGGAGAAAGAGATGCGACGCATGAGACACGCGGCCGCCCTGGCCGTCGCCGCCGTTCTGGGGCTTCCAGGAGCCGGGGCCGAAGCGGCTGCCCCCGCCGTAGGGCCTGCCGCCATCGAGCGACCGGCCGCCCCCGCAGCACTGCCGCCAGAGGCTGACGCCCGCCTCGCCCATCACCACGTCTACAAAGGCCCGCCAAGATACAAAGGTTACAAGCACGGCTATGGTCAGGGTTATCGCCGCGGCTATTACGGTTTTCCGGGTCGGCCGGTTTTCCGGGGATTTCTCCGCGGCGTCAAGGACGGCGCGCGGCGCGGCTTCAACGGCCATCACCGCTATTGGCGGGGCCATCCGGGGCCGTATTACCGAGGGCCCTATCGCCCTCCGTATCGCTACTACTGAGTGCGGCAGGCCCGCGCCCCGCTCGTGCGGCACAAGTCTGGCCCGCTCCCCGTGACCACCTGCGCCGACCACCCAGGTCGTGCCACGGGATGGTCGCGACGCCGGCGCCAAGCTGTGCCCGTGCGGGCGCGTGACAGATCGCCTTAGGCCGCGGCCTCACCAGGGCCGGGCCCGCCCCCATGGACCCTGGCGCGGGGATGCAAAGCGCCTTAAGCCCGCGGCCATGAGCACTCCGACAGAGCCCGCGCCGCAGCGCCCCTTCGCCTTCTATCGCGAGAACGCCCGCTTCCTCGGCGCAGGCTTCGGGCTCAGCTTTCTCTCCTCATTCGGCCAGACATTCTTCATCTCGCTTTTCGCCGGCGAGATCAGGGCCGACTACGGCCTGACAGACGGTGAATGGGGTGCGCTTTACACCCTGGCCACCCTGGGCTCGGCGGCGACGCTGTTCCAGGCCGGTGCCCTTGCCGACAGGATGCGGCTCGATCGTTTGGCTGTGGTCGTGCTGCTCGCCTATGGAGCGGTGGCGGCGACGATGGCGCTCGGCGGTGCCATGGGGGGCGGGCTTTGGCTCCTTGCGCTCACGGTCTACGGGCTGAGGCTGTGCGGCCAGGGCATGATGAGCCATCTGGCAATCACCGCGATGGGCCGCTGGTTTCGCGCGCATCGGGGGCGAGCGGTGGCCTTCGCCGGCCTCGGCTTCTCGGTGGGCGAGGCGGCATTGCCGGCGGTCGGCGTCGCGCTTGCGGCTTGGATCGGCTGGCGGGAGACCTGGGGGCTGGTGGCGCTCCTGCTGGTGTTCCTCGCCGCGCCGACGATGGGCTGGGTGCTGGCCGGCGGCCGCACGCCCAAGGGGGCAGACGCGGCCGAGCCCCATGCGGGACGCCATGGGCGGCATTGGGACCGGCGGGCCGTGTTGTCCGACTGGGCGTTCTGGGCCCTCCTGCCCGCCGTTCTCGCCCCGCCCTTCATCGGGACGGTGCTGTTCTTCCATCAGGTTCACATCGCCGAGGTCAAAGGTTGGAGCCTCGCGGCGATGGCGGCGGGATACCCGGTTTACGCCGGACTGACCGTGGTGGCGGTGCTCTTCGGGGGCGGTTTGGTCGACCGGATCGGCCCGCTCCGCCTTTTGCCGGTGTTTCTATTGCCGATGGCCGTGGGCTCGGTGCTGCTCGCGCCGGTGACCGCGCTTTGGGGCTGGTTGGCCGTGCTCGCGCTCGCCGGTGTGACCCAAGGGCTTGCGCAGGCGCTTTGGGGTGCGCTTTGGCCCGAGCTGTACGGCACCCGCCATCTGGGCGCCGTGCGGGCGATGGCGACCACCGCGATGGTGTTCTCGACCGCGGCGGGCCCCGGGATTACCGGCCTCTTGATCGATGTCGGGATCGACTATCCGGCGCAGTCGCTCTGGCTGGGGGGCGTGGCGCTCGGCGTGTCCGTGCTCGGCATCGCCGTCCTGCGCCGGCTTCAGACCGGCCGGGCCGGCGGCTAAGCCGCCGCTTGCCGCCGCGTACGGCCTCTGCTACCGGCTCGCGCATGCACAAGAGCGCCGACCCAAACTCCCGGTTCCAGATGCGGCGTCGGGCCCGAATGGAACGCTGGAACCGCCCGCTGGAGACCCGATGGGACCGGCTCCGCGCTTGGTCCAACATGCTCTTCGTCGACCACGGGCTGATCCGCTACGTCTACCCCAATCGCCACCGGGTAACCGACCGGCTCTGGCGTTCGGCGCAGCCCGCGCCGCATCATCTGCACGCCTTCGCCCGCGCGGGGGGGAAGTCTGTAGTCTCGCTCCGCGGCGGCATGTTCTTCGGTTCGTTGCCGCTGGAGCGAGAGGCCTGCGAGCGGGCCGGGCTCGCATTCCACACCTTCGTGCTGCGCTCGCGGACACTGCCGTCCCGGGACGATCTCATCACCGCCAAGCGGCTCTTCGACCGCCTCGATTATCCGGCGCTGATCCATTGCAAGTCGGGCGCCGATCGGGTGGGTTTCATGTCGGCGCTCTACCTCGTCTTCGCAGAGGGGCGCCCCGTCTCAGAGGCCCGCCGCCAGCTTTCGCTGCGCTACGGCCATATTAGGCAGGGCAAGACCGGGGTGCTCGACGCCTTCTTCGAGGCCTATGAGCGGGAGACCGGCGGCGCGGTGCCTCTGATAGACTGGATCGAGACCGGCTATGACCGCGCCCGCGTGATCGCCGGACATCGTCCGAGCCCCTGGGGAACCCTTCTCACCGATCTCGTGTTGCGCCGGGAGTAAGCGGCGGGCCGCCGCAGCGCAACATGTCCGGTTGCCAAGCCGGTCGCCCCCGTGCGACGCATGATACCGATTATCAGGAGATACGCCATGGCCCCCAACGAGCACACCCCCGTCGCCGACGGCGTCGCCCGCGATACCGTGCCGGCTTTGCCTCACGGGGCGAGCTTGGCGCGCGGCCCCCATCTTACGGCAATCCCGGGACCCTCGGTGATCCCGGAGCGGGTGCTGGCGGCGATGCACAAGCCGATGCCCAACATTTACGAGGGCCCGCTCGTCGAGATGTCGGAGGGGTTGCTCGCTGATCTTCCCAGGGTTGCGCTCACCGAGGGCGAGGCTTTCATCGCGATCGCCAACGGACACGGGGCCTGGGAAATGGCGCTGACCAACACGCTGTCCCGGGGTGAGACGGTGCTGGTGCTCGAATCGGGGCGCTTTGCGGTCGGCTGGGGCAATCAGGCGGCGTTGATGGGCTGCGAGGTCGAGGTCCTGCCGGCGTCACCCCGCCGCGCCGTGGATCCGGCTGCCGTCGAAACCCGGCTGCGGGCGGACACCGAACACGCGATCAAGGCGATCCTCGTCGTCCAAGTCGATACGGCAACCTCGGTGATCAACGACATCCCGGCCATCCGCCGCGCGATCGACGCCGCCGGCCACCCGGCGCTTTTGATGGTCGACTGCATCGCTTGCCTGGCTTGTGTCGAGTACCGCATGGACGACTGGGGCGTCGACGTGACCGTTGCCGGCAGCCAGAAGGGACTGATGGTGCCGCCGGGGCTCGGCTTCGTCTGGGCCTCCGAGAAGGCGCTGGCGGCGCATAAGACGGCGGGTCTGCGCACCGCCTATTGGGATTGGTCGGCGCGGATGGGCGCGGGTCAGCACTATCTGCGCTACGCGGGAACGCCACCGGTCTCCCATCTTTTCGGGTTGCGCGAGGCGCTCGACATGCTCTTCGAGGAAGGGTTGGAGAATGTCTGGGCGCGCCACGCGGTGTTTGCCCATGCGGTCCGCGCGGCAGTGGCCTGCTGGGCCGCACCGGGAGGTCTCGATTTCAACGTCATCGAGCCAGCAGAGCGTTCCGATTGTGTGACCACCGTTCTGACCGGCGAGATCGACGCGGTGCGGCTGCGGGCGCTCGCCGAGCAGGGGGCCGGTCTCACGTTGGGCGTCGGCCTCGGCGACCACGAACGTGCCGCCTTCCGGATCGGCCATATGGGCCACATGAACCCGCCGATGGTGCTCGGGGTGCTCGCCACCGTCGAGGCCGCGCTGAAGGCGATGGGCGCCCCTCTCGGCGGATCCGGGGTCGCGGCTGCCGTCGCGGCGTTGGCCCCGGCCCTCGGGGCGGACCGGGTCGACACTCAAGGGCTGCGGGGCGCTTGCTGCGGCGAGTGAGCGAAAGGCGTCGTTGCACAATTGGGTGTGTTCCCTTAATGTTCATGGCGGAGGTACGCCATGAACCTGTTCGACGACCCCGATCACGCTGATCCCGAACCGCACGACCCTAGGCCAAAGGATGGCGTTGCACCGGCGCGGCGGCGGGGCCGGGGTGCTGGGCGCAACCCCGCAGTTCGGTATGACAGGGTCAGCACTGAGCGGGCCGAGGACGGTTGGCATGCCGAGATGCCGCCCGCGCTGCGCACCGAGGTGATGGTCGACCACAGCCGCACGATTATTGCGCGCAATTCATCGCCCGACCTGCCCTTCAATCGGTCGATCAATCCCTATCGCGGCTGCGAGCACGGTTGCATCTACTGTTTTGCCCGGCCGTCGCATGCTCAGCTCGGACTCTCACCGGGGCTCGATTTCGAGACCCGCCTTGTGGTGAAGCCGCGCGCGGCGGGGCTCCTCGCAGCTGCCTTCGCCAAAGCGTCCTATGTGCCCGAAGCGATCGCGATTGGCACCAATACCGATCCATATCAGCCGATCGATGTGGAGAAGGGGATCATGCGGGCGCTTCTCGAGGTACTCTGGGAGCACCGCCATCCGCTCTTTATCACCACGAAGGGCGCGCATATCGGGCGAGACCTCGACATCCTGGGGCCGATGGGCCGTGCGGGGCTCGTGCAGATCGCGATCACGATCACCACCCTGGACAACCGGCTCTCTCGGCTGATGGAGCCCAGAGCTGCGGCGCCGACCCGGCGGCTCAGGGCCGTCCGTGCCCTCGCCCAGGCGGGCATTCCGGTGCAGGTGAACACGTCTCCGATCGTCCCGGGGCTTAACGATCACGAAATCGAGCGGCTGGTGGCCGCGGCCGCGGAGGCGGGCGCCCGTCGGGTGACGCACAGCGTGCTGCGGTTGCCGCTCGAGGTCTCCGGGCTGTTCCAGGACTGGCTGGCGGAACATTTTCCCAAGCGTGCGGCCAAGGTGATGCGTCAGGTGCGCGAGATGCATGGCGGGCGGGACTACGACCCGGCATGGGGCAAGCGCATGGCGGGCGAGGGGGTGCATGCACGGCTGATCGATCGGCGGGTAAAGCTGGCCTGCCGCAAGGCCGGGCTCGCGGAGCGCTTGCCGACGCTGCGGACCGATCTGTTTCGCCGGCCGGAGCGGGCGGGCGACCAGCTCTGCTTGGGGCTTTGAGGCGGGCTTAAGGGTCGCGCGGTCGGGGGTTGACGACCTCGATCCGCAGCCCGCCCGAGAACCCCGCGAGCACGTTATAGAGAGCCGCGAGAAAGATGCCCGCAACGAACCCACCGATCAGCGCAGCAAAGGCGATGATCCCCAGCCACAGGGCTGCCAGGGCGGCGAGGAGACCGCCATAGCTCGCCTCGCTGAGGCTGTCGCGCTCGATGTCTCGCTGCGGGGTCTCTATCGACCCGGTCGGCGCCTGGGGCGTCGCCGCGCCGCGCTCGGCATCGTTCTCCGCCGTTTGGTCCGGCGCCGCTCCCGCCGTCTCCGCCGCCAACGGCCCGGTCTGGAGGGTCTCGGCTTCGGCTGTGTTCTCCGCGTCGGTCGGGGCGGGTGCGGCGTCGACAGGCCCTGCGCCGTCCGTCGTCTCATCCGCGGTGTCTTCGGGCGGCCGCGCTTCGGCTTGCGCGTCGTCCCAGGTCTCCTCTAAACCGGTCCACCACGCGGGCGCCAGCCGCTCGATCGCCGCTTCGGGATCAGCAGACAGCCCGGCCGCCGTGAGCAGCACCAACCCGATGATCAGCACCACGCCCCCCGACATCAGTCCGAGCACGGTGCCGGCGCTCAAAAGTCCAACCCTGCGGATCTCGCCCATCATCGTCGGTCTCCTTGCATGGAACGGGATGGCCCCCTCGCGGCGCGCGCGAGTATGCTTGACGGCATGACCAAGAACCAGAGGCTCGCGACCGCAAGAGTGGCGCTTTCGGAGCAGCGGATTGCGACAATGGGCGCGCGGCTGGGCGGTCCCGTCGCCGGGATCGACGAGGTGGGCCGCGGGCCATGGGCCGGGCCTGTGGTCGCTGCGGCCGTGGTGTTGCACACGCTGCCGCCACCGGGGCTCGACGACAGCAAGCGGTTGTCGGCCGGGCGCCGGGAGGCGTTGGCGGCGGAACTGCGGTCGAAGGCCGCCATCGGGATCGGCGCAGCCGAGGCGGCGGAGATCGACCGGTTGGGCATCGTTGCGGCCACCGATCTGGCGATGGCACGGGCGGTTGCGGTGCTGAGAACCGGCGGGATGAACCTGGTCGGGGCGCTTGTCGACGGCAAACGGGTGCCCATGGGTCTGGGGATACCGGCGGAGCCGCTCGTGGGTGCGGACGGTCTCGTGGCCTCCGTCGCCGCCGCCTCCATCGTTGCCAAGGTTCACCGTGACCGGCTCATGGTCGCGCTCGACGCGTGCCATCCCGGCTATGGCTGGGCGCGCAACAAGGGCTACGGCACGCTGGCGCATCGGGCGGCGCTGAGGGAACTGGGACCTTCTGCGCAACACCGGATGAGCTTCCGTCCCATATCTGAGATGGAACTTTAGATTTATCCTATAAGCCTATGCTAAAAAACAATATTGACAATTGCATGGCTCTTGCGGAGCTTTGGGACGCAGAAACGATCGGGGTTGGCGATGGGACAGCGTGAGACAGCGACCGGGTTAGAATGCGGGGCCGATATCCGAGTGATCGAAGGCGAGTGCGTGGCCGAGATGGCGCGGCTGCCGGCGGGGTCGGTGGACCTCGTCTTTGCCGACCCGCCCTATAACCTGCAGCTCAAAGGCGAGCTGCACCGGCCCAACAATTCCCGCGTCGACGGGGTCGACGATGCCTGGGACCGGTTCGACAGCTTCGCCGCCTACGACGCCTTTAGCCGCGCCTGGCTCGCCGAGGCGCAGCGTTGCCTGAAACCCGACGGGGCGATTTGGGTCATCGGCACCTACCATAACATCTTCCGCCTGGGCGCTGCGCTGCAGGATGCGGGCTTTTGGATCCTCAATGACGTGATCTGGCGCAAGACCAACCCGATGCCGAACTTCCGCGGTAAGCGGTTCTGCAATGCCCATGAGACATTGATTTGGGCGGCCCGGTCCGAGGCGTCGCGGCCGCGGTTCAACTACGATGCGCTTAAGGCGCTGAATGACGGGCTGCAGATGCGGTCGGATTGGCTGTTACCGGTTTGCGGCGGTCCCGAGCGGCTGAAGGATGCCGATGGGAGCAAGGCACACCCCACCCAAAAGCCCGAGGCGCTGCTGCATCGGGTGTTGCTCGCCAGCACGCGGCCGGGCGATCTGGTGCTCGATCCCTTTCTCGGCTCTGGGACCACGGCAGCGGTTGCCAAGCGGCTCGGACGGCGGGCGATCGGGATCGAGCGCGACCCGGCCTATGCGGCGCTCGCGCGGCGGCGGATTGCGGGCGTCGCGGTCGCCGAGGCCGCTGCGCTTGCGGTGACGACGAGCCGGCGGGAGGCGCCGAGGATCCCGTTTGGACTGCTGGTCGAGCGGGGCGAGATCCCGGCCGGCACCGAGCTTGAGAGCCTTTGCGGACGCCATGCCGCGCGGGTGAGGGCCGACGGTACGGTGATCGCCGACCAGGCGGCCGGGTCGATCCACCAGGTCGGCGCCGCTGTTCAAGGGGCTGCGGCCTGCAATGGATGGGTGTTCTGGCATGTACCGGTCGAGGGCGGACGCAAGCCGCTGGACTGGTACCGGGCGAAGCTGCGGGCGATCCTGTTCGGCTGAGCCGTTGCGCTTAGCGCGCCGCAAGCCGCAGCGCCTTGGCGAAGACGGTCGGCATCGCCTCCCCCGCCTCTGCCACAGCGCGGGCTTCGCCGGGCAAGGGCGTTACGATGGCACGCATTACCCCCAAACGGAGGTGGAAATGGGTGAAGGTGTGGCGGACTTCGCCAACGGGTTGCCAGGCCGCGGCGACCGGGGCGTGCAGGCTGGGCGAAGCCTCGGTCGCCGTCCAGTCCGAAGTCGGCAGGGCCAGCATGCCGCCCAGAAGCCCCTTGGGAGGTCGGCGCACCACCCATACCCGTCCGGCCTCGTCGAAGGCTGCCCAGGCGATGCCGCGGCGCACCGGCTTCACAGGCTTCTCCGCTTTGCGCGGCAAGCTGTCGGCGATCCCCTCGCTCACCGCCCGGCATGCGGGCCGCAGAGGACAGATCGCGCAGGCTGGGCGCCGGGGTGTGCAGATGGTCGCGCCGAGATCCATCAGCGCTTGGGCATGGCACCCCGGTCGGCGCGCTGGCGTCAGCTCGCCTGCAAGCGCCCGAAGCTGCGGTTTCGCCCCCGGCAGCGGTGCCGTTACCGCGAAGAGGCGGGCCTTCACGCGCTCGATGTTGCCATCGAGCACGGCCGCCGGTTGGTCGAAGGCTATCGCCGCCACCGCGGCGCCCGTATAAGGTCCGATGCCCGGCAGCTCTCGCAACTCCGACTCAGAATCGGGAAAGCGACC
>JBHJGY010000004.1:0-73544 GCA_050331335.1 Pikeienuella sp. | reverse complement strand
CCGTGTTGCCGCCCGCCTTGGAGTTCGAGATACACCTCCGCGAGCAACTCGCTGTCGAGCAGCGCTCCGTGCTTGACCCGCCCTGCATTGTCGATGCCGAACCGGCGGCAGAGCGCATCTAAGCTGACCTGTGCCCCAGGGAATTTGCGTTTGGCGAGGGCAAGCGTATCGACGGCTCGGCTGTCTGGTAAAACAGGACGACCGAGCCGGGCGAGCTCGGCGTTTATCATCGCCATGTCGAAAGCCGCGTTGTGGATCACCAGCGGCGCTTCTGCGATGAAACTGCAGAACGCCGCTGCGATCTCTGCAAAGACCGGCTTGTCACGCAGGAATTCATCGCCAAGACCGTGGATCTGAAACGCCTCAGCCGGCATCGGTCGCTCGGGATTTATGTATTGGTGATAGCTCCGCCCGGTTGGCAGCGCGTTGAGGAGCTCGACCGCCCCGATCTCCACGATGCGGTGCTCGTCCGGCTCAAGCCCGGTGGTTTCCGTATCAAGGACGATTTCACGCATGCGCCATTTCCCGTTTGATCTTTTTGAGCGCCGCAATGACCTGAGTTTGGGTTGCTTCGAGGCTCTCCGATGTGTCGATCACGAGATCCGCCCGGACCCGTTTCTCGGCATCGGGCATCTGCTTGGCCAAGATCGTCTCGAGCGCAGCTTCGGTCATCCCGGGCCGCGCAAGTACCCGGCTGCGTTGGACCTCGGCGGGTGCGGTGACGACAACGACCTTATCGAAGTGCCGCTCGGCACCGGTCTCGAACAGCAGCGGAATATCGCAAAGGGCCGCCTCAGCGCCGGCTTCCGCAGCCTGTGCGAGAAACGATGCGCGATCTGCAGCCACGAGCGGGTGAATTGCCGCTTCCACCAGCTTGAGCAAGGCAGGCTCTCGGATCACCTCGGCGCGCAGAACGCGACGGTCGACCCCCTCCGAGCCCACAGCCAAAGGACAAAGCTGGGCAATCGCCGCAGCCCCTGCGCCATCGGCCGCATAAAGCCTGTGCACTGCCGCATCCGCATCCCAAACCGGCACCCCCAGCGCTGCGAACATCTCGGCTACCGTAGATTTTCCCATACCGATGCCGCCGGTAAGCCCGATCCGGATCATGACAGACAGGCCGCCCGTAACCGCTCATCGACCTCCGGATCCACATCGAACCACGCAGCGAAAGCCGGCCGTGCTTGGTGCAAGAGCATGCCCAAGCCGTCGACGGCCACAAGCCCCCGGCTCCAGGCTGCTTCGAGAAGCGGTGTCTTGAGCGGCGCATAGACGATATCGGTCACCACGGCGCTGTCAGGCGCCGCATCGAGCGACAACTCCAACGGCGGCTGTCCCAGCATCCCCAGGCTCGTGGTGTTCACGATGGTCGCGACATCGGCCGTCGCAGGCTCGCGGTCTTCCCAAGCCACCGGCTGGATCTTGGGACCAAAGAGAGCCGCCAGGGCCTCGGCCTTCTCACCCGAACGGTTCGCCAACCGGATCTCCGGCGCGCCATCTGCAAGCAGCGCATGCAGCACGGCCCGCGCAGCCCCCCCCGCCCCGAGCACCAGGGCCGGACCGCGCGCGCCACGCCATCCCGGCGCGCCGGCTCGGAGGTTCTCGAGAAAGCCGAAACCGTCGGTGTTGTCCGCGAGAATCCGCCCTTCGACAAAACGGATCATGTTGGCGGCCCCGATCTCCTTGGCCGGAGGGGTTACTTCATCGGCGAGGGCCAGCGCCGCCTCTTTATGCGGGATCGTCACGTTGACGCCGGTAAACCCCGCCTTGGGCAGCGCCCGATAAACTTCGGCAAAGGCGTCCGGCGCCACCGCCAGCGGGACATAGCGCCCGGCCACATCGTAGCGCGCGAACCAATGATCGAAGAGCCTGGGCGACTTCGAATGTCCCACCGGCCAACCCATCACCCCGGCAATCCGCATCTCGCTCATTCGACAAGCGCCCCCCGCGCGCGCAAAAAACCGAGGATCTCCAACAGTGGCAAGCCCAAGACGGTGAAATGATCGCCCTCTACCCTGGCGAAGAGCTGCGCCCCGAGGCTTTCGAGCTGATAGCCGCCGACCGAGGAAAACACCGCGGGTCCCGCCTTGTCGAGATAGTCGTCGAGAAACGCGTCGGAGAAGGGCCGCATCACCAACCGCGCCCGTCCGATGTGGCGCCAGACCGGTCGACCCCCGTCGGCGATCACCGCCGCGGAGAGGAGTTCGTGCGGCTTTCCCCGGAGCTGGACGAGCTGGCCTCGGGCCACTTCCCGGTTCGCCGGCTTGTCGAAAATCTTGCTGTCGGCCACCAGCACTTGATCTGCGCCGAGAACCAGGCCGGAGACCGTCGCAGCGACTTTAAGTGCTTTGAGCTCGGCCAAGGCATCGGCGATATCCCGAGGCATGGCGCCTTCGGCTTGCATCGCAGCTTTGACCGCAGCCTCGTCGACCCGCGGCACACGGGTTTCGAACGCCACCCCAGCCGCCTGGAGCATCGCTGCGCGGGTTGGGCTCGAAGAGGCGAGTGTCAGGCTCATCGCGACGCCTCCGCCCTGCGACGGAGCTCCGCGAGGATCGCGGCGGCGGTCTCTTCGATCGACCGGCGGCTGACATCGATCACCGGAAGACGATGGGACTCAAAGAACAACAGTGCCTCGGTAACCTCGTCGCGGATGCGGTCGAGATCGGCGTAGTCAGGCGGATGATCGCCGAGCGCATCGAGCCGTTCGCTGCGGATTTGGGCCAGCCGCGACGGGCTCGCCGTGAGCCCGATCGCCGGGATACCCGCCTGAAGGGCGGCGAGGAAATCCGGATCCGGCGCACGCCCCGGCACGAGCGGCACATTGGCGGCCTTCACGCCGCGATGGGCGAGATAGAGGCTCGTGGGGGTCTTGGAGGTCCGGCTGACGCCTGTGAGGATCACATCAGCCTGGCGCAGGCGAGGGCCGAGCGCACCGTCGTCATGGGCCATCGCGAAATCGATGGCCGAAATCCTGTCGAAATAGTCACCATCGAGCTGATGCTGCATGCCCACGCCGGCTCGAGGCGGTTGGCCAAAGAGTTCGGCAAGGCGCGCGAACATCGGATCGAGCGGGGCGAGGGCGGGCACACCGAGACGTGCGCACTCCTCCTCAAGGCGCCCGCGCGCATGACGGTCGGCCAATGTGTGGCAAACGAGCCCCGGCCGCGCGCGCAGCCCCTCGATCGCCGCATCGAGGTCCCGGTCCGAGCGCACGAAGACGCTGATCCGCACATCTACCGAGACATCGAACGGCGCAAGAGTGGCCCTAGCCAATGCGCCGAGGGTCTCGCCTGTCGAATCAGAGATCAGGTGAATCGTGTGCTCCATGGCTCCGCTGGCGTTGTTTCGCTGGCCCAGACTGGCCCGCTTCGCCCGTGGATGGAAGCCGCCCGCCCTGTGGAAACCGGGGAAGCCGGGGACCGCCCGCGGTGGGGTGTCGCAGTTCGGGGAAAAGTCCCAATTTTATCAGGCTGTGAATGGTTTTTCTCGCCGGCTGCCAATCCTGGCCCTTCATCCGGGGACTCGGTTGAACCGACATCTTAGGTGGGGATTTTTCTGCTGGAATTACAATTTCTTACGCGCATTGTTACACTTGGTTCATAAAAAGTTTGCGCGCTCGGGATTGTGGATAACTCTGTGGGCGAGCTCAGCGCGATCGGTAATCCCCAACTTTCACCGCCCTACAAGTGTCAACTACTCTTTAAGACTCTTTGTAAGGAAGGTACCAACGACACCATGAAACGCCTTCTCGCTGTCCTCCAGGGTCAACCTGTCGAGCCACCCCCGGTCTGGCTGATGCGCCAAGCGGGTCGCTATCTGCCGGAATACAGAGAAACCCGTGCGAAAGCCGGGAGCTTCCTAGATCTATGCTACACCCCGGAACTCGCGGAAGAGGTCACGCTGCAGCCGATCCGACGTTTCGGCTTCGATGCGGCGATCCTCTTTGCCGATATCCTCCTGATCCCCCACGCCATGGGGCGCAAGCTGAGCTTCGTCCAAGGCGAAGGACCCAGGTTGGAGCCACTGATCAACCGGGAAGATCTTGCGAGCTTGGCGCCCGTCGACGAGATCGACGCGACCTTGAGCCCGGTCTACGAGACTGTCTCCCGGCTGTCGCGCTCTTTGCCCGCTGAAACGACGCTGATCGGCTTTGCCGGCGCGCCCTGGACTGTGGCGACCTATATGGTGGCGGGGCGTGGGACACCGGACCAGGGCCCCGCTCGGCACTGGATGTACGCAGACCCCGAGGCATTCGCGACGCTGATCGACCGGATCACCGACGCCACCATCCATTACCTCTCCCGCCAGATCGATGCCGGCGCCGAAGTGGTCAAGGTCTTTGACAGCTGGGCAGGCGTTCTTGCTCCGGAGATGTTCGTGGCCCATTCGGTGGCGCCAATGAAACGGATCCGGGCCGCGCTGGCTGAGCGCCATCCTGGCGTGCCGGTCATTGGGTTTCCCAGAGGGGCGGGGGCGATGTATCCAGGCTTTGCGACCGCAACCGGTGTGGAAGCGCTTGCCCTCGATGCCCAAGTGCCGCTGGATTGGGCACGTTCGGCGATGCCCAACATCGCGCTTCAGGGCAATCTCGACCCGATGTTGATGGTGGTGGGCGGTGCCCAACTGAGTGATACGGCCAAGCGCATGGTCGCGGCGATGGCCGGACATCCCTACATCTTCAATCTCGGTCACGGGATCACGCCGGATGCCGATCCCCGAAATGTCGAGATTTTGCTGAAGGCGATCAGAGGCTGAGGGGGGCGATGCAGGATTTTCTCCTCACCTACTACGATTGGCTGAAAGCACTCCATGTGATTTCGGTCATCACTTGGATGGCGGGGATCTTCTACCTACCGCGGCTTTATGTTTACCATGCTGAGCGGGCAACCGTCGGCTCCGAACTTTCCGAAACCTTCAAGGTTATGGAGTTCAAGCTCTTCCGCTTCATTATGAACCCGTCGATGATCGTGGTTTGGGCGGTTGGACTTTTGATGATTTGGGCAAATGGTTGGGCTTGGCTGGCCGCGTCGCCTTGGATGCATGCGAAGCTCGTGCTTGTGGCCGGTATGACTTGGTTTCACCATTGGTGCGGGACCACGCGGAAGGTTTTCGCCCGCGACGAGAATGCGAAATCCGGTCGGCACTACCGGATCATGAACGAAGTGCCAACGCTCATGCTGGTTGGCATCGTCGTTTTGGTGATCGTCCAACCCTTTTGATCTTTGTGCGAGTTGTTTGCTTCGGGCTCTTGGGATAGTGCGCCGCGCGTCTCACCCATCGCGGCCGAGGCGATGCTGGTGTGGTCGAAGACCCCCAATTGCCAAGGTCAACCGGTGCGCCACACGGAACGCGTCGATCAGTGTCGCGATCGGAGGCAAGCCTAGCGAATCCGGCAAAAACAGTCATAACCGACGCCGCAATAGCTGTTGAGAAACCGTGTCACCCTTAAGCATTCGCCGATGCGCAGAGGTAAGATCGCACCATAGTCGACGACGCCGAATGCGGGTCAGCCGAACACAAAAGGATCGCGCAGGAGCCAGAGTTTGCGCATCTCTCTTGACAGTTGTGTTTCAACAGGTCATCCTCGAATTCCAACACCGCTCGATGCGGTTTCCGGCGCTCCGTCGCGCCTCCTCCCCCCCACCGGTTCTCTCGCATGACGCAACAGAAGCTGTCCGATCTTAAGGCGAAATCGCCGACCGATCTGCTTGCCTTGGCCGAATCTCTAGAGGTCGAAAACGCCTCGACGCTGCGCAAGCAAGATATGATGTTCGCCATACTTCGCGAGCTTGCCGAGCGTGACGAGGAAATCATCGGTTCGGGGGTGCTCGAAGTCTTGCAGGACGGATTTGGCTTTCTCCGCTCGCCGGAAGCCAATTATCTGCCCGGCCCGGACGACATCTACCTGTCGCCCAACCAGATCCGCAAATTCGGCATCCGCACGGGCGATACAGTCGAGGGTCCGATCCGCGCGCCGAAGGATGGCGAACGCTATTTCGCGTTGCTCAAGGTCAATACGATCAATTTCGAGAACCCGGACAAGGCGCGGCACAAGGTCCATTTCGACAATCTAACGCCGCTCTATCCCGATCAGCGCCTGAAAATGGAGATCGAGGATCCGACGATCCGAGACCGCTCGGCGCGGATCATCGACTTGGTCACCCCGATCGGCAAAGGTCAGCGGGGTTTGATCGTGGCACCGCCGCGTACCGGTAAAACGGTACTCTTGCAAAACATCGCTAAGTCGATCGAGGTGAACCATCCGGAGTGCTATCTGATCGTCCTCCTGATCGATGAACGCCCCGAAGAAGTCACCGATATGCAACGGTCGGTGACAGGCGAGGTCGTGTCTTCCACCTTCGACGAGCCGGCCACGCGCCATGTCGCCGTTGCTGAAATGGTGATCGAGAAGGCAAAGCGGCTGACGGAGCACGGGCGCGACGTGGTGATTTTGCTCGATTCGATCACCCGTCTAGGCCGGGCCTACAACACCGTCGTGCCGTCTTCTGGCAAGGTCCTGACGGGCGGCGTGGACGCCAATGCCCTGCAGCGGCCCAAGCGCTTCTTCGGGGCTGCGCGGAACATCGAGGAGGGCGGATCGTTGACCATCATCGCGACCGCGCTGATCGACACGGGTTCGCGCATGGATGAAGTGATCTTCGAAGAATTCAAAGGAACCGGTAACTCCGAGATTGTGCTTGACCGTAAGATCGCCGATAAGCGCGTGTTCCCTGCGATTGATATTCTAAAATCCGGCACGCGGAAAGAAGATCTTTTGGTATCCAAAACCGATCTCACGAAGATGTTTGTACTGCGTCGCATCCTGAACCCAATGGGCACCACCGATGCCATCGAATTCCTGCTTTCGAAACTAAAGCAGACAAAAACCAACAGCGAGTTTTTCGACTCGATGAATGCCTGATCGGGGAATTTGATCCGCGCCAAAGCGGCTAAGCGGCGCATGTGCTACACCCCCTGCAAACCAGGGAGGACCAACACATGACGATGACCGGTTTGCGCGTGTTCGACGAAACGATCCACACATCACATACATGGCTGCACGAATTGGAGGGGCGGCTGTCGCTGCAGGACCGCCAGCAGGCATATCGGCTGATGCGGGCGGGGCTCCACACCCTGCGCGACGCCTTGGAGGTTCAAGAGGTGGCCCATCTCAGCGCTCAACTGCCGATGCTTCTGCGCGGGATCTATTTCGAGGGCTGGCGCCCGAAGACAACCTCTGAGCACACGGCAACGCTCGAGGCGTTTTTGACAGCCGTATCACAGGCTCTCCCGCCACGCTCTCACCTCGACGCCGAAACGGCAATGCGCGAAATCATTGGGGTGCTGCGCCTGCACGTGTCGGAGGGTGAGATGGCTCAGATCCGTCGATCTCTCCCGGATGCGTTGCAGCATCTCTGGGATACGGACTGAGTGGGATCGGAAATGCTGATCGACGCCCGCGACCAACCGGGTTTCGCCGCCAGCAATGGGGCCAAATGGCAACTCGTGACCGACCAGGTCATGGGCGGGCGTTCCTCAGGCCAATTAGACGAGCTGCTCTATCGCGGCCGTCATGCGCTGCGCTTAAGCGGCACCGTGAGCCTGGAGAATGACGGGGGCTTCGTCCAAATGGCGCTCGATCTGAAGCCGGGCGGGGCTGCCCTGGACGCGTCCCGCTTTTGCGGCATCGCGATCGAGGTGGCTGGTAACGGCGAGCGCTATGGCCTCCATTTGCGGAGCACGGATGTTAGCCGACCGTGGCAATCCTACCGTGCAAGCTTCATTGCCCAGCCGGAATGGACAAGGCTGGCGGTGCCCTTCACGGAGTTCGCGCCGCATCGGATCGCCACCCCTCTCGACACGACGAGGCTCCGGCGCATCGGTTTGATCGCGATCGGACGTGCGTTCCAGGCCGAACTCTACCTTGCGCGGATGATGTTCATCTCGGAAGATAAGGGCTGAGTTTGCAGGGCCCTTGTCCTGGGTGTCCGCAGCCGATAGGCGGGATCAGAAGCAGAAGGGGAGACTTCCGATGCCGGTCGAAGCCAGCGAAATCGAACGCCTCCTGCGCGCGCGTTTCCCAGAGGCGCGGATCGAGATCAGAGACCTCGCGGGAGACGGGAACCATTATGCTGCAACGGTAATCGATGAGGAATTCCGCGGAAAGAACCGGGTTCAGCAGCAGCGTCTCGTGAATCAGGCGCTCAAGAGCATTCTCGACGGCAGCGATGCGCCGCTCCACGCGCTTGCTTTGCAGACCAGTGCGCCGGACTGACATGCCTTCTGACAGACCCAGGACAGGGCGCGGTGTTGGCGCCCTTGCGTCTCCTGCCGCGGTGCCATAAATCTTAGCGGAAACATCGGGCTTGGCGTCGCCGGCCCCTCCTTGTGCCGATGGAGGCTTAGATGACCGATACCGCCCAGAGCCCATCCGACGCGACCCAGGCGATGATCCAGCAGTTGGTGGATACCAACTCCGTCGTTCTCTTCATGAAAGGCACGCCGCAGGCTCCGCAATGCGGTTTCTCCAGCAAGGTAAGCCAGATCCTCGGCTTTCTCGGGATTGAATATGCCGGCATCAACGTGCTGGAGACTGACGAACTTCGTCAGGGTATCAAGTCCTTCTCCGATTGGCCCACGATCCCGCAGCTTTACGTCAAAGGCGAGTTTGTCGGAGGCTGCGACATCGTGATCGAGATGACACTCTCGGCCGAACTCGATCAGCTGCTCGAACAGAAGAGCGTTGCTTTCAGCAAAGAAGCGGCCGAGCAGATCCGTCAGCACAACAGCTGACCGGCACACAGCCCCTTGAGGAGCGGGGCGGGAGAGGCCCATGCAGATCTTCGTCGGCCTCGGCAATCCCGGCGCGAAATATGCGCGCAACCGCCACAATATCGGGTTCATGGCGCTCGATGAGATCGCTGACCGTCATGCCTTGCCGAACTGGCGCTCCAAGTTCCAGGCGGAGATTACGGAGGGGCGTCTCGGTACTGAACGGGTGATCCTGGTGAAGCCGCAAACCTTCATGAACCTCTCGGGGCAAGCGGTCGGCGAGGTCATGCGTTACCACAAAGCCGAACCGGGTGACGTCACCGTCTTCCACGACGAGCTCGATCTCGCGCCCGGCAAATGCCGGGTAAAGCGTGGCGGCGGTCATGCCGGCCATAACGGGCTTCGGTCAATTCATGCGCATATCGGGGACGCCTATGGGCGGGTGCGCCTGGGGATCGGCCATCCTGGAGATAAGGCGAAGGTTGCGGGCTATGTGCTCCATGATTTCGCGACGGCGGACCGCGACTGGCTCGACCCACTTCTGCGCGGCATTGGCAAAGCGGCGGTGCAGCTCGCAGCGGGCGATACGGCGGGGTTCATGAACGCGGTTGCGTTGGAAACCCAACCCCAGCGGTCTGCCGACCCCGCCCAAAGGCCCGCGGCCAAGGCCCAAGCGGAAGAGAAAACCGCCGCGGCGCCACAAAATCCCTTCGCCGCATTGTCGGAAATGTTCAAGAAGGGCTGAGACGGCGCCACGGCCCGCACTTGACCCCCCGCCCGCGGCGTGCCAATGCGCCCACGCTCGGTTGAGGAGGGCACGCGGATGGGCTTCAAATGCGGGATTGTGGGGTTGCCGAACGTTGGTAAGTCCACCCTATTCAACGCGCTGACGCGCACCGCCGCGGCCCAGGCGGCCAATTTCCCCTTTTGCACCATCGAACCCAATGTCGGGGATGTGGCCGTGCCCGATGCGCGGCTCGACCGCTTGGCCGAGATCGCCAAGTCGCGTCAAGTAATCCCAACACGGCTGACCTTCGTGGACATTGCGGGGCTCGTGAAGGGGGCGTCGAAGGGCGAGGGACTCGGCAACCAGTTCCTCGCCAACATCCGTGAGGTGGATGCGATCGCCCATGTGCTGCGCTGTTTCGAGGACGACGACATCACCCATGTGGATGGCCGGGTGGACCCGATCGCCGATGCGGAGACCATCGAGACCGAGCTGATGCTGGCCGATCTGGAGAGCATCGAGAAGCGGCTCCAGGGGCTTCAGCGCAAGATCAAGGGCGGGGACAAGGAGGCGGTCGCGGCCGATCGGCTGTTGCGTGCGGCGCAAGAAGCGCTTGAGGCAGACCGGCCCGCGCGCAGCGTCGAGGTCAGCGCCGAGGACGCCAAGCTGTGGAGCCAGTTGCAGCTGCTGACCCAGAAGCCCGTTCTCTATGTCTGCAATGTCGAGGAAGGGTCGGCAGCTGAGGGAAACGCGCATTCCGCACGGGTGGCCGAGATGGCGGCGGCGAAGGGCGCGCTCCATGTGGTGATCTCGGCGGCCATCGAAGAAGAGATCGCCCAATTGCCCGATGACGAGCGCGCCGAGTTCCTCGCCGATCTCGGGCTAGAGGAGCCGGGGCTCGACCGCATGATCCGCACCGGCTACGAGCTCCTCGGGCTGATCACCTATTTCACCGTCGGCCCGAAGGAGGCCCGCGCCTGGACCATCGCCGACGGAACGCTCGCGCCCCAGGCCGCCGGGGTGATCCATGGCGATTTCGAACGGGGCTTCATCCGGGCTGAGACCATCGCCTATGACGATTTCGTGGGCCTTGGCGGCGAGGCGGCCGCGCGGGATGCGGGCAAGCTGCGCGCCGAGGGCAAGGGCTACCTGGTGAAAGACGGCGACGTCCTGCACTTCCTCTTCAACACCTGAGCGCGGCTGGCGGTCGGACCCGGGCGCGCGCGACGCGAGCGAACGCCGCCTCGCCCGGCGGCGGGCCGTTGCCCCGGCCGCAGCGGACGACCACCCGGCTTTCCTCGGGCGTGACGGCGGCGATATCGGCGAGCCTGGTGCCTGCACCGGCGGCCGTCGATCCTGCATCGGCTCGGGGATGCAACCGGCCGGATAACGGATGAGCGCCTCGCACCCCTCGCCGGTCGCGTCCAAGGGCCGCGCGAAAGATCGAGGCCTCCAAGAGACGCGATAATCGCGGCGTCTAAAGGGTCATCGCGCGGTGCCACGGCCTTGAGCTCGCGGTGATCCGGTGCGGTGTGGCTGCAAAACAGCCCCTGCTCATGCCATTCTGTTGCGGGGAGCTTCTCTCGGGAGATGACAATGCTGAAATACCTGTTCTCGACTGTCGTGTTGGCGTCGACACTTGCTTCGACATCGGCCAATGCGACTCATCTTGGTGACTATCAACTCGGTTGTTCGTGGCGTGCGGTCCCGACGATCCTCCTGTTGCGCGTCGAGCAGCTCCGGCAGGGCCGCATCTACTATGGTCCAGGCGGCGTACCCTATCCTCGGCCGGACAGCGGTGTCCTGGTTTATTCAGGGATCATGCAAAATCGGCTGGCGAAATATCTCTTTACCAGCGATCACGAAGCCGTGCTGCGGTTCGTCCTGGATGGTGTTCACTATGGTGTGCCGACCCGTTTCCCCGGTTATCTCGCGGGCGAGCCGGGGGTGATCAGGATCCACTTCGACGCGGCGGATCGCTCCAACACCCTCGTCTGCCGGACCGCGAAGCGGGTCCGCTGAGCATTGCCGCGTCGCTGCCGCGGCTCACTCAGCCGACGGCAGCGCGCTCGCGTTTGATCTGCTCATAGGCGGCGTTGATCTTGGCGAGGCGCTTTTCGGCGAGGCGCATCGCCTCCTCGGGCAGGCCGCGGGCGATCATCTGGTCGGGGTGGAGCTCGCGCACCGCGCGCCGGTAGACCCGGCGGATGGTGTCGTCATCCGCTTCCGGACCCACCCCGATCACGCGATAAGGGTCCGCGCCTTCCGGCATGTGACGCGCCCGGATGGTGGCGAAGGCCGCGTCGGAGATGCCGAAGATCCGCGCCACCTCCTGAAGAAAAACCGCTTCGCTTGGATGGTACTCCCCATCCGCCATCGCGATGTAAATCAGGGCCTCGAGGAGATCGTTGAGCACGCTCGGGCGGTCATGGAACATCCGTGCCACGCGCCGCGCGTAGAACTCGAAGCCCGCGACATCGAGCCGCGCCGTGTTATAGACCCGAGCCGCCGCCAGCTCGTCCTTCGGCTGGATCCGGAAGATCTGCCGGAAAGCCATGATCTCGTCCCGGGTCACCCGGCCATCGGCCTTCGCCATCTTTGCCCCGAGCGCGATCACAGCGATCGTGAACGCCACGGTCTTCTCCGGCTCCTGTCCGATCCGCTCGAACAGCGCGCTGAGCGGCTCCCCCGCGCGGAGGGCCGCGGCTACTTTCCTGATTCGCTCCCAAATCGACATACTCTCAGTTTAGCCCTTTGGTCGGATCCGGCCTCCCGATTGCGGCCTCCTGACCACGGGCGGATTGTCCACCGGCACCGACGCCGATAGGGTCCAGGGCGTTGCGGAACCGAGGGGTGGGGCCGATGGGTGAAAGACTGGCGGGCAAGACGGCGATTGTCACTGGTGCCGGAAGCGATCTCGGCCGCGCAATTGCCGGGCGTTTCGCGGAAGCCGGGGCTCGGCTGATGTTGGCGGATACGTCCGAGGAGGCGCTGGATAGCCTGACGCGAGAACTCGGGGGCAAGGTCGCCCATTTCTCGTGCAATCTCGAGGAAAAGCTTGCTGTCAACAATCTGCTCGCCGCAACGAAGGACCGGTTCGGCCGGACCGATATCCTGGTGAATGCCGCTCGAAGCTCCGCGCCGGGAGCTTTTGCCGAGCTGACCGCGCAGGATTTCGACGAAGCCTTCGCGCAGAATGTGCGGACAGTGTTCGTTTTGGCCCAGTCGGTCGCGAAGAAGATGATTGCCCAGGGCGAGGAGGACCCCGACTTCTCCGGCGCCATCGTGAATATCACCTCGATCGCGGCGCAACGGACGGTACCGGAACTCTTCGCCTATTCCGTCGCCTGTGCCGCACTCGATCAGCTGACCCGCTCGATGGCTTCGGCGCTCGCAGCCCACCGCATTCGGGTCAACGGTGTCGCACTGGGCTCGGTGATGACCGCCAATCTACGTGCCGCGCTGCGGGAGCGCTCGGAGTTGCGGGAGGAGATGGTGGGGGTGACGCCGCTGGGACGGATCGGCGAGGTGGAGGAAGCAGCGGCGGCGGTGGTCTATCTTGCCTCGGACGATGCAAGTTTCATCACTGGGCAGATTCTCGCCGTCGATGGCGGCCGGACCATCCTGGATCCGCTTGCCTCCCCGATCAGGTAGCTGCGGCCATCAGAGCCAGGGGCGGATGAGCGCCAAGCGGCCAACTATGAAGACGCATCAAGCAGATAAGCCCGGCCGATTTGACACGACCTTCTGTGGCCCGACCTATTGTGACAAAAGCCACGAGCGGCGACAGCGTATATGCCGTGCGCGGTTTTGGTTTGCCCTACCACCTTCAAGGCTTAAGCGAGGCTGCGGATCGATCCGTCATCCGTTTGGCCGGTTCGCTCAGCGCTACCGACGTCTAGCCTCCTCACGCGAAGATTGCCCTGCGTGGTCAGCCGCGGCGTCTGCGCGGGTGGTTCGACTTCACGCGCACAGGCTCCCGCTCCTCACCAGCGGCTGCACTGGCAGCTGCCGCTGCGGCTGCGAGTCCGGCAATCGCGATCAATATGAGTTCCATCCAGGTCTCCCTCACTGATAAGGAGCAAAGTAGGGGCGCGGAAGCGACTGCGCCAGGGGTTCATACGATTTTCCACGCCGGAGCACAGCATGGCCGATGGTTCGACCGCCGCACAATGGGATTTTTGGATCGACCGCGGCGGCACCTTTACCGATATCGTTGCTCGGCGGCCCGACGGCGAGATCGAAACAGCCAAGTTCCTCTCTGAAAACCCCGATCAATACGAGGATGCCGCCCTGCATGCGATCCGGCTGTTCCTCGGACTCGCGCCGGCCGACCGCATCCCGGCTGAGCGCATCGGCCGCGTCAAGATGGGGACAACCGTCGCGACCAATGCGTTGCTCGAGCGAAAGGGGGCACGAACGGTTCTCGTCACGACCCGCGGATTGGGTGACCAACTCCGCCTCGCCTATCAAAACCGTCCCGATCTCTTTGCCCGCGAGATCGTGCTGCCGGAGATGCTCTACGAGCGGGTGATCGAAGCAGAGGAGCGGGTGTTGGTGGACGGCACGGTCGCGCGGCCCCTCGAGCATCTTGCGCTTCGCCAGGATCTGCAGGCGGCGCGCGCGGCTGGCATCGAGGCGGTCGCCATTGTCTTTATCCACGGCTTCAGGCACCGCGAGCATGAGGCCGAGGCGGCCCGGATCGCACGTGAGCTCGGTTTCGCTCAGGTTTCCGTCAGCCACGAGGTTTCGCCGCTGATGAAGATGGTCCGGCGGGGCGACACCACCGTTGTCGACGCCTACCTCTCGCCGATCTTACGTGCCTATATCGACCGGGTTGCCGCTGCGTTCGAGGGTGACGGCGCGGCCAAGCTGATGTTCATGCAATCCTCGGGCGGGCTGACGGATGCCCGGCGCTTTCAGGGTAAGGACGCGATCCTGTCAGGGCCTGCGGGTGGCGTTGTAGGGGCAGTGGCAACGGCCAAGATCGCGGGGTTCGAGAAGATCATCGGCTTCGACATGGGCGGGACCTCGACGGATGTCTGCCACTATGCAGGCAGCTATGAGCGGGTGCTCGACAGCCAGGTCGCTGGGGTTCGTATCACGGCGCCGATGATGGACATCCATACGGTTGCAGCCGGCGGGGGCTCGTGCCTGAGCTATGACGGGACGCGGCTTCGGGTCGGACCGCAAAGCGCCGGTGCGAGCCCCGGGCCCGCGAGTTATGGCCGTGGCGGTCCGCTGGCGGTAACGGATGCCAATGTCGTCACCGGGCGGCTGCGGCCGGAGTTTTTCCCGGCGATTTTTGGGCCCGACGCGGACCGCCCGCTGGACGATGTCGCCGCCCGCCGGGACTTCGAGCGGCTCGCCGAGGAGACCGGCAAGACGGCTGAAGCTCTGGCCGAGGGTTGCCTGCGGATCGCCGTGGAGAACATGGCAGGGGCCATCAAAAAGATCAGCGTCCAGCAAGGCCACGATGTCACCGAATACACCTTGGCCGTCTTCGGGGGGGCTGGGGCTCAACATGCCTGCGCCATTGCCGACACGCTCGGGATGACCACCTGCCTCATTCACCCGATGGCTTCGCTGCTCTCCGCCTATGGCATGGGGCTGGCGGATATCCGTGCCAGCCGGCAGCAGGCGGTAGAGGCGCCGCTTTCGGAGCAGACGCGGCTCGCCGCTGCCGCCAATCTCGACAGGCTTGGTTCCGACGCCGCCATGGAGGTCGCCGCGCAAGCCGTGCCGGAGGCCCAGATCGCGACAGAAGAGAGCCTGCTCTTGAAGGTCGCCGGGACCGACACCGCGCTTGCCATCCCCTTCGGCCCGCTCGACCAGCTGCGCGACCGCTTCCGCCTAGCCCATCGCAGGCGTTTCGGCTTCGACGCCGGGGCCGAGGCAGCGCTCGTGATCGAGGCAATTTCTGTCGAGGCGGTGGGCCGGGCGGCCGATATCACCGAGCCGGAGCACCCCCTGCAGGCGCGTCCCGAAGCCGAGATCGAGATCGCTCGAGAGGCCGAGATCTATATCGACGGCGCTTGGAGCACGGCGCGTTTCGTGCGTCGTGACGCCATGCGTCCCGGCGATGCGCTCACCGGCCCGGCAGTCATCGTGGAGCCCCATACCTCGGTTCTCGTCGAGCCCGGATGGCGTGCGGAGATCACCGCGCATGACCATGTGGTGCTCCGCCGGATCGAGGTGCGGCGCACCCGCGCGGTGGGCACCGAGGCAGACCCCGTTATGCTCGAAGTGTTCAACAACCTGACCATGTCGATCGCCGAGCAGATGGGGGCGGTGTTGGAGAACACCGCTCGGTCGGTCACCATCAAGGAACGGTTGGACTTCTCCTGCGCGGTGTTCGATGCGGCAGGGGATCTGGTGGCCAACGCGCCGCATATGCCTGTGCATCTCGGCTCGATGTCGGCATCTGTGAAGACCGTCATTGCGCAGAACCCCGATATGCGCCCAGGCGATGTCTACGTTCTCAACGCCCCTTACAACGGCGGCACGCATCTTCCCGATGTCACCGTCGTCACCCCGGTTTGGAACGATGCGGGCACGGAGATCCTATTTTTCACCTCCGCACGGGGACACCACACCGATATTGGCGGGCTGACCCCGGGCTCGGCGCCACCGGACAGCCGCCGTGTGGAGGAAGAGGGCGTGCTGATCGACAATTTTCAGCTGGTCGACGGCGCCACGGGAGCGTTCCGCGAGGCAGAGATGCGGGCGTTGCTGAACGGCGCCGAGTACCCGGCCCGCGCGCCGGACATCAACATCGCCGATCTCAAGGCCCAGGTTGCCGCCTGCGAGAAGGGCGCCGCCGAGTTGCGGCGGATGATCGAGCATTTCGGGCTCGCCGTCGTTCGGGCCTATATGGGCCACATCCAGGACAACGCCGAAGAGCTCGTGCGCCGGCGCATTCTCGCGCTCAAGGACGCGGAGATCGACTACGAGATGGATCCCTCTTTCGACGGCGAGGCGCGGGCGATCCGGGTGAAGATCTCCGTCGACCACAATGCCCGCTCGGCACGGGTCGATTTCACCGGCACCACCGCCCAGCTCTCGACCAACTACAACGCGCCGGAGCCGGTGACCCGCGCCGCCGTGCTCTACGTCTTCCGCTGCTTGGTCGACGATCAGATCCCCATGAACGAGGGCGTGATGAAGCCACTTCAGGTGGTCTTACCGGAGGGCACCATGCTCTCGCCCCGCTATCCGGCCGCTGTGATCGCCGGCAATACCGAGACCTCCCAAGCGGTGACCTCTGCGCTCTTCCTGGCCATGGGGGTCCAAGCGGCGGCGCAGTCGACGATGAACAACACCACTTGGGGCAACGATAAATACCAGTATTATGAAACGATCTGTGGTGGGGCCGGGGCCGGCTATCGCAACGACGGGACGGGCCATGTCGGCTGCGCCGCGGTCCACACGCATATGACCAATTCTCGGCTGACCGACCCAGAGGTGCTGGAGTTTCGCTTCCCCGTCCTTCTGGAAGAATTCGCCATACGCCAGGGCTCAGGCGGCGCCGGTCGCTGGCCGGGCGGCGACGGCGCAATCCGGCGGATCCGCTTTCTGGAGCCGATGACGCTGGCGATCCTGGCTGGCCATAGGCTGGTGCCGCCGCCGGGGCTCGATGGCGGCGCGGCCGGGGCGCCCGGTCGGTCGCGGGTGCTCCGGAGCGGCGGCTCCGAGGAGGTGCTTGCCTCTGCCGATAAGCGCGAGATGGCAGCGGGTGACATCTGGCTGTTGGAGACGCCGGGCGGCGGCGGATGCGGGCGCTCCGCGTGACCCAGACCCGTTCTGCCATCGCGATCAGGCCGGCTGCGGCTGCCGATCTCGACGCGCTGATCGCCGTCTGGGCGGCGTCGGCGCGGGCGGCGCATCCCTTCCTCCCGGGTGAGGGCCGCGGCGCGCGCCGCCAGATGGTGCGAGACCATTTCCTGCCCCGGGCCACGACACTGCTCGCCGAGGCGGACGGTCGGATCCTCGGCTTTGCGTCGGTGATCGAAGCGGAGCTGGCCGGGCTCTTTGTCCTGCCTGAGGCGCAAGGCCAAGGGATCGGGCGCGCGCTCCTTACCGCAGCTGCCCAGGGGCGCGCCTCCCTCACGCTGACGGTCTTCGTGCGCAGCGCCCGTGCCCGTGCGTTCTACGCCCGCGCGGGCTTCGTCGAAATTGCCCGGGGCCTTGATGGGGAGACCTCTGAGCCGGTCATCCGTATGCGCCGCGACAGTACCCCCGCGGGCGGGTCAGGGAGAGCCATGAAATGACCGTGATCGCCTGGATAGGCCTTGGCCTGACGGCCTTGGGCCTGTGCCTCATCATCTGGTGTATCCTGCGGGCGGGGCGGCTGAAAAAGGCCGAACTCGCCCCAGAGGCTGCCAAGGATGAGCTCAGCCGCATCTTCCTGCTCAACAACGTCGCTGTTTCGACCGCGTTTCTCGGCTTGGGGATGATGCTCCTCGGCCTGATGCTCTAGCGCCGCGCGGCGGCGGTGAGGCTCAGTCGAGCGCCTTGAAACTGCCCAGGTGATAGAGAAGCGCCGCCCCCTCGTGGAGCGAGAAGCCGAGAACCCGTCCCATCAAGACATCGTGGTCGCCGGCGACAACCCGCTGGTGCATTGCACAGTCGAAGCGCGACAGCGAACCGTCGATCAGCGGCGCGCCCATCTTGCCTGCGGTCCATGCGCAGCCCGCGAACTTATCCGCGCCTCGGCTTGCAAAACGCTTGGCCATTTCCTCCTGCCCGGCCTCGAGCACGTTGACGGCAAAGCTCTCGGTGGCCTAGACGACCCCGTAGGACGCGGCCGTATGGGCCAGGCAAACCAGTAAGAGCGGCGGCTCAAGGGACACGCTCGTGAAGGAGTTCGCGGTGAACCCCACCGGTGTCCCGTTTGCCGCCCGCGCCGTCACGATGGTCACGCCGGTCGCGAAGGTGCCGAGGGCCCGGCGCAGGGCGCTGGTATCCTCGGGGCTCTGAAGGGTCATGGCGGTCGCTTTCTGGGAACTTGGCCGGGAGACGCCTGCCGCCCCCCGCGCTCCCTGATGTGGGGTGAAAGCCCCTAGGTCAAGCGCGGGCGGTCTTGAGGGGGCGGCCGACCTTTCAGGAGAAATCGATGGCGATGCCCTTTTTTTCCCAATCGCCGTAGCGGGTCGGATCGGGCCCCTCGCGCCCACCGATCTCCGTGGGCCTCTCCTGCGCGGCCAAGGCTTGCAGTCTGCGGCGCTCTTCCGCTTCGGCCAGGGCCCTCTTTGCCGCCGCCGCGCGGCGCTCTTCCGGGGTCATCGCGGATCTCCTATATCCAGCCTCGTGTCACGGGATATGGCGCCCGGCGCAACGAGCGGCAACAGGAGACCCAGACCATGAGCTATGCCAAGACTGCGCTCCTTCTCGCGGCGATGACGGCCCTATTTTTGATGGCAGGTTGGCTGATCGGCGGAGAGGGCGGCGCGGTCATCGCCTTCTTCGTTGCACTGGCCATGAACGGCTACGCCTGGTGGAGTTCCGACAGTCTCGCGTTGCGGATGCACAACGCGCGGGAAGTCGACGCCCGAACCGCGCCCCAGCTCGTTGAGATGGTGCGTGAGCTAAGCCAGCGAGCTGAGCTGCCGATGCCACGCGTTTACATCATCGACGATCCCCAGCCCAACGCCTTCGCCACCGGTCGCAGCCCCGACAACGCTGCCGTTGCCGCGACCACGGGCATACTGCAGAGCCTCACCCGCGAGGAGCTGGCCGGTGTGATGGCGCATGAGCTCGCCCATATCAAAAACCGTGACACACTGATCATGACGGTGACTGCAACGATCTCCGGCGCCATCGGATTTCTCGCCAATATGGCCCAGTTCAGCCTGATCTTCGGGGGCGATCGGTCGCGCAGCCCGCTGGGGCTCATCGGTGTGTTGTTGGCGATGATCCTCGCACCGCTCGCCGCGCTTGTGGTGCAGATGGCGATCAGCCGAACCCGGGAATACGCGGCCGACAAGATGGGCGGGGAGATTTGCGGCAACCCGCTCTGGCTCGCCTCGGCGCTGGCCAAGATCGCGCAGCTCGTGCAAGGTCGCGAGATGATCTCCGCCGAGCGCCATCCCGAGACCGCGCATCTCTTTATCATGAACCCGCTCTCGGGTCGCCGCTTCGACGGGCTCTTCACCACTCACCCGGATCCGCGAAACCGGATCGAAGCGCTCCAGGCGCAAGCGCGCGGGATGGGGCTTGCCTCCGAGGGACCGGGCGCCGACCCGATCTCCCGCGACGTCAAGCCGGCGGCACGGCGATCCGGCGCCCCTCTTCGGCCGAGCCGCATTCCCAGCACCCGTCGTCGGACCCCCTGGTCGTGAGCCGTCCGCCCCGGGCTGCGCCGGCGCGGCCTTCGCAGGCTCCTGCCCCCACGCCGGGGCTTGCCGCGCGACAGGGCGCGGTCTCGGTCCTTGGCGCTGTGCTCGACCGGGGACGGATGGCCGATGAGGCGAGGCTCGCCGGCAGCGGGCCAGAGCGGGCGGAGGCCCGGGCGCTGGCGGACCTGACGCTAAGGCGTTTGGGCGAGATCGACGGCATCCTTGCCGCTCGCGTGCCGAAACCGCCAAGGGCGCCGGTGATCCACATCCTGCGGGTTATGGTTGCTGAACTGCTCTTTCGCGGCGGCGCGGCCCATGCGGCGGTCGATCTCGCGGTGCGCCAGGCGAAGGCGGGCGGTGGGGAGCGGCTGGCCGGCTTGGTCAACGCTGTGGGTCGACGGCTCGCCGCGGATGGCCCCCCTTCTCCTGCGCCAGATGCGGCCTGGACCAATGCGGATCCCTGGCTGTGGCATCGCCTGGAGAAGGACTGGGGCGCGGCGCGGACCCAGGCAATCGCGGCTGCCCATCTGGTCCCTGCGCCGATCGACCTGAGCTTGCGCGATCCCGCCGATGCCGAGCCGTTGGCAGCGGAGCTGGGGGCCGCGCAGTTGCCCACCGGCGGGTTGCGGCTGCGGGACCGCCCCCAAATCAGCGCGCTCCCCGGCTATGCGCAAGGCGCTTGGTGGGTGCAAGACGCCGCCGCCAGCCTTCCGGCCCAGCTGATCCCAGAACTCGAGGGGTCTCGGGTGCTCGACCTCTGTGCCGCGCCCGGTGGCAAGACGCTCCAGCTTGCGGCGGCAGGTGCGCAGGTCACCGCGCTCGATGTCTCGGAGACGCGGCTTTCGCGGCTGAGGGAGAACCTTGCCCGCACCGGGCTTGCGGCGGAAATCGTTACGGCGGATGCCCGCGCCTGGACCCCTGAGGCGCCTTTCGCGGCGATCTTGCTCGATGCTCCCTGTAGCGCGACGGGGACGCTGCGCCGCCACCCGGATCTGCAGCACCGGTTCGCACCGGAGTCCCTAGCGGAGCTCATCGAGCTGCAACGCACCCTCCTGCGGCGGGCTTGGGATTGGCTCGCGCCGGGCGGGGTGCTCGTCTACGCCACGTGTTCCGTTCTCAAGGCGGAGGGGGAGGACCAAGCGGCCGAGTTTGTCGCCGAGATCGGGGCGGAGCGCCTCGCCGTCGACGGCCCGGCCGGGGCCTTTGCCAGCGCGACGGGCGACCTGCGCACTCTGCCCGATCTTTGGCCC
The DNA here is from genome assembly GCA_050331335.1 of Pikeienuella sp. GTDB lineage: Bacteria > Pseudomonadota > Alphaproteobacteria > Rhodobacterales > Rhodobacteraceae > Thermohalobaculum. Next base: position 52,455 of record JBHJGY010000004.1, on the reverse strand, counting down.
GAGCGTGGCGGGCTGGACGGCTTTTTCGCGGCGCGGTTCAGGAAGGCTCGCTGAGCGGCGATGCGCCCCCTGGCGCTCCGTTCGGCCCGGGCGTATCCAGGCCGGGTTCCCCTGCCCTTCCGAGGCCGAGATGACCGACATTCTGCCGATCCGCACCGCACTTCTTTCCGTGGCCGACAAGACCGGCCTCGTGGATTTCGCCAAAGGGCTCGCAGCATCGGGCATCGCGCTGGTCTCGACGGGGGGCACGGCCGCGGCGTTGCGCAAGGCGGGCCTGGGCGTCCGCGACGTCTCGGACCTTACAGATTTCCCCGAGATCATGGGCGGTCGGGTCAAGACGCTGCACCCGATGATCCATGGCGGCATCCTCGCCGACCGCGGTCAGAGCGCCCATCTCGACGCGTTGGCGACCCATGGGATCCAGGCGATCGACCTCGTGGTGGTCAACCTTTATCCTTTCGAGGCAACCGTCGCCCGCGGCGCGTCCCGAGAGGACTGTGTGGAGACCATAGATATCGGCGGACCGGCTCTCCTGCGCGCGGCGGCCAAGAACCACGGCTCGGTCACGGTGCTCAGCGATCCGCAAGATTACGAGACCGTGCTGAGCGAGATCGCCGAGGCCGGCGGCACCCGGCTCGCGACCAGGCGGCGCCTGGCCGCGGTCGCTTTCGGCCGCACGGGTGCCTATGACGCCGCGGTCGCCCAGTGGATGAACGGGATCGCCGGCAAGGATTGGCCGCGGCGGCGCCTCTTCGCCAGCCGCCGGATCGAGAGCCTGCGCTATGGCGAGAACCCTCATCAACAAGCGGCCTTCTATGCCGATGGCAGCGCACGCCCTGGCGTGGCCACCGCCACCCTGCTGCAAGGCAAGGCACTGAGCTACAACAACATCAACGACACGGATGCCGCGTATGAGCTCGTTGCCGAGTTCGGGATGGCGCAGGCCGGCAGACCGGCCGCCTGCGTGATCGTCAAGCACGCCAATCCCTGCGGCGTGGCCACAGGTGTAAGCTTGGCCGAAGCGGTCACCCGGGCGCAGAATTGCGATCAGGCCTCGGCCTTCGGCGGCGTCGTCGCGCTCAACGGCGAGGTGGACGGCGATGCGGCAGCGGCCATTCTGCGCCTGTTCACCGAAGTCGTGATCGCACCCGCTGCCGATGCGGCCGCCCGCGCGCGCTTCGCCGAAAAACCCAATCTGCGGCTCATGGTCACCGAGGCCCTGCCCGATCCCAACGCCGCGCGGACGGCCATCCGCCAGGTCGCGGGGGGCCTGCTGATCCAGGATGCCGATGCCGGTCGGTTGACCGCGGCTGATCTCAAGCGCGTCACCCGCCGTGCGCCCTCCGAAGCCGAAACCCAAGACCTGCTCTTTGCCTGGCGCGTTGCCAAACATGTGAAGTCGAACGCCATCGTCTATGCGAAGGACGGCGCGACCGTCGGCATCGGGGCGGGCCAGATGAGCCGGGTCGACAGCGCCCGCATCGCCGCGCGCAAGGCTGCCGAGATGGGGCAGGCGCTGGGCCTCGCCGAGCTGCCAACCCGAGGTGCGGCGGTGGCCTCGGACGCATTCTTCCCCTTTGCCGACGGGTTGCTGGCGGCCGCCGAAGCAGGGGCCAGCGCTGTGATTCAGCCCGGCGGTTCTGTGCGCGACGCCGAGGTGATCGAGGCGGCCGACGCGGCGGGGCTCGCGATGGTCTTCACCGGGATGCGCCACTTCCGCCACTGAGCGGTCTGTCAGCGCTGGAGATCAGCATCGGCCTGTCGATCTCGCGCAAGAGCTTGCGCAGGATGGCGCGGGGGTAATCGGCGAAGTTCTCCGCGACCTCGACGAAAGCGCCCGGCCCTGCGATCACCTCCGCCTCGTAATGCGCCACCGGGTCTGGGTCGGCCCCGCGGATCACCAGCCCGTTGATCGTGTAACCGAGCCCGGCGAGCCAGTCTGCCACGGGACGCGGCGGCCGGCCTTCGTTGGACACGCCGTCGCCCGACACGTCGATCACTTTGCGGGCGCAGGCCGTCGGCGCCGACCGGCTCACCGCCTCGGCATGCAAGAGCGCTTCGCCGATCGCGGTGGAAAAGTTGCGCCATTCGCGCCGGCTGTTGCGCACGGCGTTGGCAAAAGCGTGCATCTGCTGCCGCGTTTCGATGTGGTGCCAGCGGGTCATGCGCTCTTGGCGGGAGCCGCCCGACCATTGGGTCAGCGTGACGAGCATCCCGCCTTCAAGAGCGGTGACGACCTCCGTGAGGCTCGGATCCTCGAAGGCCGCGGCGAGCCCGCCCGTCTGCAGCGCATGTTCGCGGCTGTTGATCGAGCCCGAGACGTCCATGGCGAGGATCAGCTCCAACGCGCAGGCCGTGGCAGTCCCCGGAAACAGCGCGGCCAGAGCGCTCAGCGGCGCGATCTGCCACAAGCGCTGCTGTCTCACGGACCCGCCTCCGCGCCGAGCCCGCCGACGATCAGATCCGCCGTCACCTCGCGCAGGAGTTTGCCGATGATCACCGCGGGGTAGTCGTCGAAATCCCGCGCGAGCGCCACAAAAGCGTTGGGGCCTTGCATGACCTGCTCGCGGTAGAAGATCTCCGGTGCATCCGCGGCCCCCTGGACCACCAGGCCGTTAATCGTCAGTCCCTCGAGCAGACCCTGTGAACGGTAGAAATTCGGCGTCGGGCCGTCATTGTTCGCCCCGTCTCCGGAGAGATCGACCGTGCGCCGCGCGCAAGCCGGGCCGGCGGCAAAGCGCTGTGCAGCGAAGCGCAGAGCCTCCCCGATGCCGGTCGGCTGGTCGTTTCGGCTTCGGATATGGCGTGAGAGCTGCGCGGAGAAGGCGTCGATCGCTCCGGGGCTGTCGAGCAGCGTCCAATCGGCAATCGTGACCTGGTGCCCACTGCCCGACCACTCGAAGGCGGTGACGGCAACCCAGGCGCCCGGCGGGGTCAGCAGCGCAGCGCGGACCTCAGGCACCCGGAAGGCACGGGCGAGGCCTTGGAGCTGGATGTCGTACTCGCGAGAATTGACGCTGGAGGAGACGTCGAGCCCCAGGACCAAGGCCAATCTGCAGCCGGCCCCTGCGGGGGTCGTCGCCAGCAAGAGCGCCGCCAGCGCCGCCCGGATCATTCCGCCACCGCGAGGTTGAGGCCCCCGAGCTCACGCAGCAGCTTGCGCTTCATCGCCTCCTCGTAACTCCGGAAGTCGGCGGCGATCTCCACGAAGGCGTCGGGCCCGTGCGGGATATGCGTCAGGTAATACTCCAAGAGGGCGGGGTCGTCCGCCCCGATGACGAGACCGTTCACAGTGATCCCCGCGAAGGCGAATTCGCGATAGGCGGCGGCCGGCGGAAAGCCTTCGTTGCCCACGCCGTCGCCGGAAATGTCGATCACCCGTCGGTCGCAGGCTGGGGCCTCGGCCATGATCGCCGAGCCGTAGCCGAGGGCGTAGCCGATGGCTGTGGGGAACTCGGCATAGGAGCGCGAAGCGGCCGCGAGCTGCCGCGCAGCCTGGGTGAGGGAGGCGAGGTCGGTCACCCTGGTCCAGGGAAGCATCACCTCCTGCTGGTACCGGCCGGACCATTCATATGCCGCGAGGGCGACGCCCCCCGGCTGGGCGAGGATTGCCTGGCTTACCGCGGGCGAGACGAGGGCGGCGGCCAGACCGTCGCGTTGCAACCGGTATTCGGTGGCGTCGACAGAAGCCGAGACATCGAGTGCGAAGAGCAGGGCGAGCGCGCAGGGCCGCGCCGGGGTCGCCGCGAGGAGCAGCGCAGGAAGGGCGAAAGATAGGGATCTCATCGGGTGAGCTTGCCCCGCCAGGGCGCGCGCGAAAAGGATCTTTTGACCACCCGGTGTCAGCCCGCGGCAGGCAACGGCGCGATCCCGTCGAGCTTGGCGTTAGCCCTGTCGATGAGCTCAAGCGCCGAAGCGAGCCTTTGCCGGTGTTCACTGAGCCGGGCACGCGCCTGCGCCGGCCCATGCGCACGCGGTTGCGCACGGACGCCGCCCGAATGACCTCGGGGCAGCGACGCACCAGCCCGGGCTTCATGGGAGCCGCTACAGTGCCTTGGTCGCGACCCGCCGCCGATGACACCTCGCGGGCGCCGCAAGGGGTGCAGAAGAGCTTCAGACGACCCTGGCCGACCGGCCGCGACACCGGCCGGCCGTCGCGCATTCTCGCCTCGGGCTCCCGAGCCCGCCGCCCGGCCGCCTTTGGGGCCACCGCGCTTGCCGCACATCGCCGAGCCCTGGGGACAGGAGCCTGAGGAGAACACGGTTGTCGGGTCGACGGGATCGAAAGAGCCGCGCGTCAACGGGTCACCAGGACCCTGTGTTCTCCATCGACTTCCAGGGCTCGGCGGGCTCGAGCGCGTCGCCGTCCTGGAGGAGTTCGATCGAGATCCCGTCGGGCGATTTCACGAAGGCCATGCGCCCGTCGCGCGGGGGGCGGTTGATCGTCACGCCCGCATGGCGCAGCTTCTCGCACATCTCGTAGATGTTCTCCACCGCATAGGCCAGATGGCCGAAATTGCGCCCGCCGGTGTACTCCTCCTCGGAGCCCCAGTTATAGGTGAGTTCGATCGGCGCATCGTGCTGGCCCGGGGGGGCGAGGAACACCAACGTGAACTTGCCGGCCTCGCTCTCCATGCGGCGGATCTCCTCGAGCCCGAGAAGGTCGCAATAGAACCGCTTGGACGCCTCGATGTCCTTCACGCGCACCATGGTGTGCAGATATTTCGTCTTCATCTCGTGGTCTCCCTCGGGGTATGTACCAAATGTTGACAGCGCAGGGTGGCGCCATCCAGGGAGAAACATATGTCTCTGACCGACGAACAGAAGGCCGAAATCGCGGCGGCGACGGCCCGGTCCGCCGAGACGATGCGGCCCACGGTACCCGCTTTGGAAGCGCGGCTCGGCCAGGCGACCCCGGTGCTCGACCACGGCTTCGTCCGGCTCGTCGACTATATGGGCGACGATGCGGCGGTGGTGCAGGCGGCCCGCGTCTCCTACGGGGCCGGCACGAAATCTGTGCGCGACGATGCGGGGCTGATCCGCTATCTCATGCGTCACTGGCACTCGACGCCGTTCGAGATGTGCGAGATCAAGCTGCATGTGAAGCTGCCGATCTTCGTCGCGCGTCAATGGATCCGCCACCGCACCGCGTCGGTCAACGAGATCTCCGCACGGTATTCGGTGCTCTACCGGCAGTTTTATGTCCCGGCGCCCGATGCGGTGGCGGCGCAGTCGACCACCAACCGCCAAGGGCGCGGCGCCGTCCTCGAGGGGGTCGAGGCCGAGCGGGCGCTCATGCGGCTGAAGGAGGGGGCGCTCCGCGCCTATGACGACTACGAGGCGCTGCTCGACGAGGATGGGCTGGCGCGTGAGCTCGCCCGCGCCGTGCTGCCGACCTCGATCTACACGCAGTGGTATTGGAAGACCAACCTGCACAATCTCATGCATTTCCTGCGGCTCCGCGCAGACCCCCATGCGCAATACGAGATCCGGGTTTATGCGGAGGCGATCTGCGACATCGACCGCGACTGGGTGCCGATCTCCTGGGCGGCTTTCGAAGACTACCGGCTGGAGGCGGTGACGCTCTCCGGCCCCGCGATGGCGATTCTGCGCCGCATGCTCGCCGGCGAGGCGGTGAGCCAGGAGACCTCCGGCCTCTCCGCGGGCGAGTGGCGGGAGCTGATCGGCGCCCTGGAGCGAGACGGAGCCTGAGCCTCAGCTGGTCAGCGCGTCGAGGAGGCGTGCCGCGGCACGCGCGGTGGTGCCGTCGCGGTCGAGGCTCGAGGTCCACCCGGAAACAGAGACAGCGGCGATCCGCGTGCTGGCGGCCAGTGCCGCTAGGGCGTCGGCGACCGCCCGCGAGGACGGCCCGCCAGCAACGGGGTATTTGAAGGCCGGACATTCGGCCGCATCGATGATGTCGAGATCGAGATGCACCCAAACCGGTCGCTCGAAGCCGATCTCGTGAAGCTCGCTCAGCGGGATATGGGTGACGTCTGAGCTTGCCAGCGCTTCAGCCTCCAGGGGGTCGAGGTCGCGCCCATCGACGAGGAGGATCCGCGTCTCGGCCAAGGGTTGGGCGCCGAGATCCGCCATCATCCACTGAGGGCCGCGCCCGGCGATCATCGCAAGCGGCATGCCGCCGAGGAATTGGCTGGGCGAGGTCTCGGGCGTGTTGAAGTCGCCATGAGCGTCGAGCCAGACGAGTTCCGGTTCGATCCCCGCCCGCTGGAGCCCCGCAAGCACCGGGACGGCGGCGCAGCAATCGCCGGCGACGGAGACAGGCCGCGCCCCCTCGGCCAGCGCGTCATAGACGAACTGCGCGATGCCGCCATGGCGGATGGCAAGCTCCGGCGGCGAGCGGTGGACGATCTCGACATCGTTGATTGCAACATCGGCCGGACACACCCCGATCAGTGCCGGCTCCGGCTCCTCGAAGAACGACGGCGTCACGATCCAGCGGTCAGGCATCACGACGCTCAGCAGGTGGTCGCGGCGGTGCCGGCCTCGTGAGCGCAGAAATCGCAGCAGGCCCCGGCCTTGCTCCGCTGCCCCACGCCTTGCTCCGCAGCCTCACCCCGCAGCCCGCCCTGTCTCGGACGCGCACCCACCGGTCGCTCCGCACCACACGTCGCTCTGCAAGGCCGTAAAGCGGACCGCGCATCCGCGCCATCAGCAGATCCGACATGGTGCTGTCCTCTCTGGTCAGCGAGCCGCCGCGACACCCGGACTGGTGCCGACGGTTCAGCTCAGGTCGCGGACATCGGTGAGGCGTCCGGTGATCGCGGCGGCGGCGGCCATGGCGGGAGACATCAGGTGCGTGCGCCCGCCCTTGCCCTGGCGGCCCTCGAAATTGCGGTTCGACGTCGACGCACAGCGCTCGCCGGGGGCCAGCTGGTCGGGGTTCATCCCGAGACACATCGAGCAACCGGCCATGCGGAAGTCGAACCCCGCCTCCGACAGCTTGGCCAAGATCCCCTCTTCTTCCGCCTGGGCGCGGACGAGCCCCGAGCCCGGCACGATCATCGCCCGCAGCCCCTCCTTCACCCGCCGTCCCTCCATGATCCGCGCGACCTCGCGCAGATCCTCGATCCGACCATTGGTGCAGGAGCCGATGAAGACCGTGTCGATCGCGATCTCCGACAGCGGCGTGCCCGGCTCGAGACCCATATAGTCGAGGGAGCGGCGGGCCGCGGCGACCTTTCCGCCCTCGAAGTCTTCCGGATGGGGGACATGGCCGGTGATGGGCAACACGTCCTCCGGCGATGTGCCCCAGGTGACGACGGGCGCGATATTCTCCGCCTCCAGCAGCACCACCTTGTCGTAATGGGCTCCCTCGTCCGACTTCAGCGTGCGCCAGTAAGCCTCGGCCAATTCCCAGGCCCCCGCCTTCGGGGCCTTCGGACGGCCCTTGAGATAGGCATAGGTCTTGTCGTCCGGTGCGATCAGCCCGGCCCGCGCGCCGCCCTCGATTGCCATGTTGCACACGGTCATGCGGCCCTCCATCGAGAGCCCTTCGATCGCCGCGCCGCAATACTCGATGACATGCCCGTTGCCGCCGGCGGCGCCGGTCTCGCCGATGATCGACAAGGTGATGTCCTTGGCCGTCACGCCCGGCGGGAGGGACCCGCGGACCTCGACCTTCATGTTCTTCGACTTCTTCTGGATCAGCGTCTGGGTGGCCAGCACATGCTCCACTTCAGACGTGCCGATGCCGTGTGCGAGCGCGCCGAAAGCGCCGTGGGTCGCCGTGTGGCTGTCGCCGCAGACGATGGTGATCCCCGGCTGGGTCAGCCCCTGCTCCGGCCCGATCATATGCACGATCCCATGGCGGATATCGTCCAGATCGAACATCTCGATGCCGAAGTCCTTGGCGTTTTGGCGCAGCGCTTCCACCTGGATTCGCGACTGTTCGTCGGCGATCACCTCGGCACGGGACATGTCGGTGGGCACGTTGTGGTCGGGCACCGCCAGGGTGGCTTCGGGGTGGCGGACCGGCCGGCCGGCCAGGCGCAGCCCCTCAAAGGCCTGCGGGCTGGTCACCTCATGCACGAGGTGACGATCGATATAGAGAAGGGAGGTGCCGTCCTCGGCCTCGTGCACGAGATGGGCGTCCCAGATCTTGTCATAGAGGGTCTTGGGGCTCATCGGATCCTCCTGAGGCTTTTGGGCTGTCCTAGCCCGGCGCGCTTGGGTCGGCAAGCGGGCGGGCGAGGACAAGGGCATCGACGCGACTGCCGTCGTGCCGCAGATAGTACGCGGCGCGGCGCCCGATCTCCGCATAGCCGAAACGGGCATAAAGGCCCCGGGCCGGCGCGTTATCGACCGCGACCTCGAGAACCAGGCGCGCCGCGCCCAGTTCGGCGGCCAGGGCCTCTGCGGCGGCAAGGAGATCGGTTCCGAGACCCTGCCGGCGCGCCGGCCGGACCACGCCGAAATTCAGGATCTCCGCCTCGTCGCCGGCGATCTGGACGACGATAAGCCCCGCGCGGATCGCGTCGTCGGTGATGACGGCGACCGGCGGAGGAGGCCCGAGGGCGGCGAAGTCGGCCACCGTCCAGTGGGCCCCCCGGCCCTCGAAGGCGGCCGCAGCGAGACGCGCCAGCCGCTCGGCCACCGCAGGATCTGGGACGACGATGCGGACCATCAGTCGAGGCGCGGTGGGGGGCCGTGACGTGGCGGGTCGGCATTGGGACCGCGGAGATAGTGAGGCGCTGGGGGATCGGCCGGATCGGCAGGCAGCCGGGCGGCGAGCTTGGCGAGCCAAACCGGGTCGGGCAGACCGGCAGCTTCCTCGGCCCCGGGCCAGCCATCGCCAAAACGGGCGGCCCCCGGGGGCGTCTCGGCTTCGAGATCTCCAATCGGGATCCGGCGGTCCTCGCCGAGGACGGCACAATTGGCATCGTAGAGCCGCAAATAGGCCGTCTGTTGGGGCCCTGCGAGAGCCACCGCAACAGCCGTCGCTGCGGGCCAGCCGACCAGATCGATCGGTGCCCAGAGCGCGTCGAACCGATCAATCCCGAGGGCCGGTACCCCGCCCCCGAGCGCCAGGCCCCGTGCCGCGGCCACGCCCACGCGAATGCCGGTGAAAGAGCCCGGCCCGGTGCAGACCGAGATGCGGGTGATATCCGGATATCCGGCCCGCGCTTCGGCCAAGGCGAAGTCGATCATGGGCCACAGCGCCTCGGCATGGCCGCGCGCCATGCGCTCGGCTCGCTGCGCGCGCACGGCGCCGCCATCGACAAGGGCCACGGCGCATTGCCCCGCGGCGGTGTCGATCCCGAGGATCACCGGTCGTCAGACGCCGACGGGGCGCACCTCGACGACCTCGGGGATATAGTGGCGCAGGAGGTTCTCGATGCCGTGCTTGAGCGTCAGCGTCGAAGAGGGGCAGCCGGCGCAAGCGCCTTGCATGTGGAGATACACGACGCCGCGATCGAAGCCGTGGAAGGTGATGTCGCCGCCGTCCTGGGCAACGGCTGGTCGAACGCGGGTATCGAGCAGCTCCTTGATCTGGCCGACGATTTCCGCATCCGGGCCGTCATGTTCGGCATGGCCGACAGCCGCGCGCCCGCCGTCTCCCTGCATCACCGGGTCGCCCGACTGATAATGCTCCATGATCGCGCCGAGGATCGCCGGCTTGATATGGGCCCAGTCGACGTCGCCCTTGGTGACCGTCACGAAGTCGCGCCCGAGAAATACCGCCTCGACGCCGTCGACCGCGAAGATGCGGGTGGCGAGCGGCGACGCCTCCGCCCCGTCGCGGGAGGGGAAATCCGCGGTCGAAGACTGCATAACGGCCTGGCCCGGGACGAATTTGAGGGTCTGCGGATTCGGTGTCGCTTCGGTCTGGATGAACATCGCTCTCTCCGGAAGTTTCATCCAGAGGTGGCGCAGATCGCCCTCACAATCAAGAATGATTCCAAAAACTGTCTCGCGTTTGGCGTGGCACATGCCGGGAGGTTGCGAATTCAGGATCGTCTGCGGACGCCGCAGGTGATATAACAATCCGGGAAATGTGTAAGCGTGAGCGGAACTATGCAAGCAGTCGGATCGGCAATCCTGGCAATAATGTTTTCTGTGGGCGCGCAGGCAGCGACGGTGACGGTCGACTGGACACCCGGCGGCGCGGAAGACACCTCGCCCGACGGCATCGCGACTGGCGTGCTGCAAGGCACGACGGTCACACTCACGGCGACCGATGACGCGCTGACCTCTGGCGGGTCCGGTCAGACCCTTAATAGAACCAACTTGGCCTCCCAGCCTGGGCAAAACCTGGTCCCGGGGATCGACGACCCCGGGGTCGATGACTCTGTGGCGGCGATCGGTTGGCTTGCCGGCACGGCGGGCGAGGCGGTCCTCGACCTCGGCGGGCTGGCGGTCACCGACCCCTGGCTCCTTTTCGATTCGCTCGATCAGGGCACCACGGTGTTCGATTTCCCGGACGGAACCGTGCTGACATTGGTCGACAGTAATTCCGGGACCGTCGAGTTCAGCGCCGGCAGCGTGGTCACCGCCTCCTCGAAAACCTATCGGAACAGTCTCTCCGACGGCTTCTCGCTTCAACTCAAGGGGACCTACACGCAGATCTCGTTCACGACCAATGCCGGGGGTGAGCAGCCGGAGAACTCGGTCGGGTTCACCCTCGCGGTGGACGACGGGGCGATCACGAGCGCCGTCCCCCTGCCGCCGGCGCTTGCGCTTTTGCTATCGGGTTTCGGCGCCCTCGCGCTGTTGCGCCGCGCGGCCTAGCCGCGCCGGCCGCGCGCAAGATCTTCAAGAATGGTCATCGGGCCCGCCCGGCCTGTCAGACGAGAGCGGTAGACATAGAGGCCCTCCATCACGCGCTGGACATAATTGCGGGTCTCGTTAAAGGGAATTGTCTCGATCCAGTCGATGACATCCACAGAAGGGTCACGCGGATCGCCGTAGAGCTTGCTCCAGTCGGCCGCACGGCGAGGCCCTGCATTATAGGCCGCCGCCGCCAGCACATATGAGCCGCCGAAAGCCCGCACCCGGTCGCGCAGATAACGGCTGCCGAGGCGGGCGTTGTAGCGCCAGTCGGTCAGCAGTCGGCGCTTGTCATAAGGCTCGCCAAGCTGGCCGGCGACGAGCTTCGCCGTGCCCGGCATCAGCTGCATCAGCCCGCGCGCCCCAGCCCGGCTGACCGCTTCGGGGTTTAGCTCGGTCTCCTGGCGGGCCACCGAGAGCGCGAAGGCCGGCTCCACGTCGTCGACATAGATCCCAAGCGGATGCAGCGGATAATACGCTGGATAGATCAGCCAGCCGCGTCGTGCGCCGGTCTTGGCCAGCCGCACTGCGACATGGGGCTTGCCGATTTCCAGCGTAAGATCCGCGAGCGCGGCGAGATCGTCCTGCGTGCGCATAAGTCGGCCGATGCGGTTGAAGCTGGCATCGGACAGCCCCCGTTCGCCCGCATAGGTGAGCACGGTGGCCATGCGGACATCGTCGGTCTGGACGGCGGGCTGGGTGCGCCAGTCCGGCAGATCGGGCCGCGCGAGGGCGGGGTCGCCCGCCGCACCGATCTCGGCGGCGGCCAGCTGGCCGTAGAACGAGGTTGGGAATCGCGCGGCGCGGCCATAGGCGGCTCGGGCTGCCTCGTTGCGGCCCAGCGCGGCGAGTGCCCGGCCCACCCAATACCCCCCGCGGCCGAGGCTGATGGGCGTTTCGACCGCCGCTTCGAAGCGCTCGAAATGGGCCAGCGCCAGTTGCGGGTCGTTGAGCCGGCGCAGCGCCACCCAGCCGGCGATCCACTCGCAATCCGCATAGGCATAACCGGCTGCAGGTGTCAGATGATGGCGGGCCGCGAGGCGATAGGCCAGCGTCGGGCGGCCGTCGCGCGCCGCGGCCCGGGCAAGACTGCGGCGGCGGGTGGCCCACCGCTGCGGAACGCCGAGAGCCGCGGCATCCATCGAGAGCGCGTCGAGGCGTTCGGCAGCACGGTCTCGGTCGCTGCGATAGATCCGGGAGAACTCGCGCCAGTTGGTCAGTGCGGTCCCCGACAGCGCCGCCGCGTCGCCTCCGCCGCTGCGCTCGCCGAGGACGACCTCGCGGAGCTGGGTGTGGCCTGGCCAGTTGGGCCGGCGCGCGGCATAGGCGCGGTATTCGCCGATGGATCCGGCGCCAGCGCGGAGTTTGCGCCACAGCACGATGTCCGCGAGCAGGGGATCCCCCTCCCGCGCGATCTCCGCCTCGGCTGCAGCCCAGTTGCCGCCTGCGCCCAAGGCCAGCGCCTCCCGCAGCACCGATCCCTGGCGGCGCGCTTCGGCGAGATCGAGCAGAGGCGCCGCAGTTTGCGCCTGCGCGGCGGGGCGGAGATCGGCCCCAGGCGGCGGCGCGATCAAAGCAAAGGCCAGACATGTCGCCCCAAGCATCAGGACGGCTCGTGAAAATCTCCGCATGCCAGCTGCTCCCGCTTTGGCCCGCTCCAGATCGCCGCGCCCCCGCCTCTGTCGGACCGGTGTGCGCAACGTATCGCCTCTTTTTGAAGCTTAACACAGATCGGCGCGTTCGGGACAGCCACGGATCCATACGACCGGTGGATAAGCTGGTCGTTTGCCGATGCCGGCCCGCGCTTGCCGGCCCGTCGGAAACGCCCTATAGCCGCTGCCAATTCAGACCCATGGAGCTCGGCATGATCAGAGGCTCGCTCACCGCCCTCGTCACCCCCTTCACCGCGGATGCTGTCGATGAAGCGGCCTTGCGCGCCTTGGTCGACTGGCAGATCACCGAGGGCAGCCACGGCTTGGTTCCGGTCGGCACCACCGGGGAGAGCCCGACGCTGACGCCCGAGGAGCATGAACGGGTGATCGACCTCGTGGTCGCTCAGTCTGCCGGTCGGGTTCCAGTCATCGCCGGCACGGGCTCGAACAACACCGAGGAGGCGATCCGGTTCACGGCGCATGCCAAGGCGGCAGGCGCGGATGCGGCGCTCGTGGTGACACCCTACTACAACAAGCCTACCCAGGCCGGACTGATCGCCCATTACCGGACGCTGCATGACGCGGTCGAGATCCCGATCATCATCTACAATATCCCCGGTCGATCGGTTGTGGATATGAGCCCCGAGACCATGGGCGAGCTGTCGAAGCTGCCGCGGATCATCGGCGTCAAAGATGCGACGTCGGACGTCGTGAGGGCGTCACATCAGCGTGCATTATGCGGTCACGACTTTATCCAGCTCTCCGGGGAGGATGCGTCTGCGCTCGGTTTCAACGCCCATGGCGGAACCGGGTCGATCTCGGTGACGGCGAATGTGGCGCCGGCGCTTTGCTCGGAGTTCCAGGAATCGATGATGGCCCGCGACTGGGCCCGCGCGCTTGAGCTGCATGACAAGCTGATGCCGTTGCACACCGCGCTGTTCCTAGAACCGGGGCTTGTGGGGGCGAAGTACGCGCTCTCCCTCCTCGGGCGATGCGCGCCGACGGTCCGCCTCCCGCTGGTCGAGCCCAGCGCGCCGACCCAGGCCGCGATCCATGCCGCCATGGTGCGTCTCGGGCTGTTGCGCGCCTGATCCACGGTTCTGGACAGGAACCGCGACGGCGGCGACATTGCCCCTCCCCCTGCCATAGCGTAATCTAACGACGCCGTGGAGAGGTGAGAGATGCCGATGACGAACGATCCGACGGCCCCGGTCCTAAGGGCGGTTCAGACCTACCAGGTACGGCTGTTCCAGCTTTGGAAAATGGTCTTCAAAAAGATCAACTCGAAGTTTTCTTCGGCCAAGGGCTTTTTCCAGAATGCTTTCACCCGCGGCGTTGAGATCGCCTCCAAGGTGGGCAAGAGCGTCGTCAACACCGTGGTCACGGTCGGCCAACGGGTCTTAGCCGCGGTCGACACCGTCCCAGGCCTTGCGCGCCAAGCGCTCCGGCTCGGCAACAAGATTATCGGGCTGATCATGAAAGCAGCCGACCCCAACAAGATCATCGCGCAGATGAAGAAGCATTTCGTACGCTACGTGCGGATGCTGCGGGAGATCTTCGCCTGGGTTACAGACTTCCTGGCGGCGCTGAACCCGCTCGGGACCGCGTTGTCGGTGATTAACGGCTTCAAAGTGGTGCTGAGATTCGTCGCCGACTGGATCACGGATGTGGGCAGCGCGGTTGGCGCGGTGAAGAAGGCCAAGTCACTGCTCAAGCGGGTGGTCAAGGAGATGCGCAAGGAGGTCAAGGAAGCGATCCTCCTACGCAAACAGGTGCTCAAGCTGAAGCCCGCCTGACCCGGATGGACATCGGCGCCCCCCGCGCCTAAATCGGCGCGGCCATGGCTGACAAAAAGCAAACCCCGCAAATCAAGCTCGCTGCAGAAAATCGCAAGGCGCGCCACCAGTATTTCATTGAGGACAGCCTCGAGGCGGGCATCATGCTGCACGGCTCCGAGGTTAAGGCGCTGCGCGAAGGCCAAGCCAACATCGCCGAGAGCTATGCGAGCGTGGAGGATGGCGAGCTGTGGCTCATAAACAGCTACATTCCCGAGTTTTCCCAAGCGAAGTCCGCCGCTTTCGGTCATGAGCCGCGGCGACGGCGCAAGATCCTGGTGCATAAGCGTGAGCTCGCGAGGCTCGATCAAGGGATCGGACGCGACGGCATGACCCTCGTGCCGCTCAAGCTCTACTTTAACCAACGCGGGATCGCGAAGCTTGAGCTCGGCCTCGCAAAGGGCAAGAAAATGGCCGATAAGCGCGACACCGAAAAGAAGCGCGACTGGCAGCGCGAAAAGGCGCGGCTGATGCGGGACCGGGGCTGAGCCGGGTGGCTGGGTCCCACGACACCGGCGCGCCGGCAGGTTGGGTGCCGCCGAGCGCGGAGCGGGTCTTTGCCGCGATCGATGCCACCTGGGCTCCGGCCGAGATCCGCGAGGCCGATGGGTGGCGGCTGCGACGCGGCGCCGGGGGAGGTCAGCGGGTGTCCTGCGCATCGGCTTGGCCGGTCGGGTCGATACCCCAGATCGCCGCTGCCGAAGCCGCGATGGCCCGTTGGAACCAGCCGCCGCTCTTTCGTCTCGGCGACGAGCCGGCACTCGACGCAGCGCTCAGCGCCCAAGGCTACCGCGTTGTCGATCCCGTCGCCATCTATGCGGCACCGGTCGCCACCCTCGTGGACAGGGCGGACGAGACCGCAAGGCTGATCCGCGTGAGCACCCGGCTTGCGGTTGCCGAGGAGATTTGGGCCGAGGGTGGGATCGGCCCCGGTCGGTTGGCGGTGATGGCGCGCGTAACCGGACCGCGGATGACGCTTCTGGCGCGGGTCGGGGACCGGCCCGTCGGGGTGGCCTTCGTTGCTTGCGACGGCGGGGTCGCCATGATCCATGCAATCGAGGTGCGTCCGGCGGCGCGTCGCCAGGGGGCCGGGGCGCGGTTGATGCGCGGTGCTGCGCGCTGGGCCGCGGAGGTCGGAGCCGACACCCTCGCGCTCGCGGTGACCAAGAGCAATGGGCCGGCCTGCGCGCTTTATCGTGGCCTCGGCATGGTGGTCGCGGCATGCTATCACTACAGGGCGCGCGGCTGAGACGGGCCTTGGGCCTGGGCAGTGTGGATGGCGGCGGTTATTCTGCGCGCGAGCGGGCGCCGGGGCCGGACGGGTCACGGCGTCTTCAAGGGTGAGGCGCAGGGCCATGGGCGGTTCGGCGGTCCGGGCGATGGGAGCGATCCTGGCGGTCGCACTTGGCGCGGCGAGCGCGGCGAGCCCGAGGCTCGACGGCCTCGTGCCTGCCGGGGCCGAACGCATCAGCCACATCCGTCGTGAGACCGAGATCTACCCCTTGCCGGTCGCGCCGGCCGTCGATGGCGTGGGTGCGTTTCGGCGCGTGTCGGGCCAGGTTACTTGGGAGACCTTCGTGCTCGCGCCGGGTGAGGCGCTCGCTTCGGAACTCGCGGCGAGCTACCGCCGGGCTTTGCGCGACGACGGCTACACGATCCTCCTAGATTGTGGTGCGGAGGCTTGCGGCGGGCTCGATTTCCGCTTTTCGGTGGCTTTGGTGCCTGCCCCGGAGATGTTGGTGGATGCCCGCGATTTCGTGCAATTATCAGCCGAGCGTCAGGGATCCGAGGCGACGCATTACCGCTCGGTGCTTTTGAGCCGAAGCCTCGGCCGGACCTATGTCCAGCTCGTCACGGTTGTGGCACCGCCTTCTGCGACCGCCACGCAGCGACCGGCGACACGCTCATTGGCCTCGGTTCGAGTTACCGACCAGCTTCGGGCCTCCGACAGCCCCGCGCGCGACCTGCCGCAGGCGCCGCCCCCACCCGGTGCCATGGCCGCAGCAAAAACGGACCTTCTCGAAACGCTTCGCGCAGAAGGCCACGTGCGGGTGCCGGGCCTCGATTTCTCGCCCGGCGGGTCCGAGCTCACGCCGGCCTCCGCAGCCGCGCTCGATGCCCTGGCCGCCATGCTCGCGGCGCAGCCGGAAATCCAGGTCGCCATCGTCGGCCATTCTGACAATCGGGGAAGCCTTTCCGGCAACATCGCGCTGTCCCGCCGCCGGGCAGAGGCGGTGTCGGCGGCCCTCATTGACCGCGGGGTTTCGCCGGGCAGGCTGCGCGCGGAGGGCGTTGGCTTTCTCGCGCCCGTGGCGTCGAATGCTACGGCGACCGGACGGGCGCGCAACCGTCGGGTTGAGCTTGTCTTGCGCGCCCCGGTCAGGTGAGGCGTCTCAGGTGACGCTGAGCCCTGGCGCACAGCGCGCGAGCTGACCCCGGTAGCGCGCCGCCTGTTCGGCCACTTCACGCGCTGCGCGCTGGAGCCAGTCCTTCTGCTGCCAGTCCCCCCGACGGAAGCCGGTATGGCCCTCATGGTAGTTGAGATACTGGTTGAACGCATCGAAGACCTGGATGTCGTTTGACCGAACGGTCTTATTGACATACAAGCCGACGAAATCGGCTGCGTCCTCGAAATCCGTGCGGTCGGCATTTCGGTTGCCCGTCTCTTCGCGGTACCAGTCCCAAGTGCCGTCGATCGCCTGGGCATAACCATAGGCCGAGGAGACATGCCCGGCCGGGATGAAACCGAGCCGGTATTTCTTGGGCGGACGGACATCGGAGCGGAAACTTGATTCGCGCCAGATGATTGCAAGTTGGAGCTCGACGGGGACACCCCAGCGCTCAGCTGCCTGACGGGTGGCGTGGTACCATTCGGGTTGCTCAGCAAAGAGTGCGCATGCATCGCCCTGCGCCCGCATCGATACACTCGGATCGGTCGAGGACGCGCACGCCCCGATGACCAGCGGCAAGGCGATTGCCGCGATCGCAGAAAGCCTCATGATTTGAACCTGCTCGATATGTTTTTGAAGATAAATAGCACGGGCTGCGACGCGACGCCACGGATTTCGCCACCGGATCGCCTGGGATGCTGTGCCCAAAATGCATCAGTTGAGGCCATCCGCTTGTGGACAAGGCAATCCAGCCTAGGTTAGAGGGGCCGTTGGGCGGGGCGAAGGTGGGAGCCATGCATATGCTGCGTCGCGATGCACAGTTCAAAATCGGTCAAGTCGTGAAGCACCGCTTCCACCCGTTTCGCGGTGTTATCTTCGATGTCGACCCTGAATTTGCCAATACAGAAGAGTGGTGGCTGTCGATCCCAGAAGAAGTTCGGCCGCGGAAGGATCAACCTTTCTACCATCTCTTTGCAGAGAATGAGACGAGTTACTATATTGCCTATGTGTCGGAGCAGAATCTGCTGCCGGACCACTCGGGCGAACCGGTCGAACATCCTGAGGTCTTCGAGTATTTCGAAGAATTGGAAGACGGACAGTACCGGATCCACGCGGAGCAGTGCCACTGACGCGCAGTGCCACTGACGCTTAGGGACCCTGAAGCGTACGGACCCTGACGCGCAGGGACCCTGACGCGCAGGGACCCTGGCGCGCGGGGGGACCTTCGCGGCGCAGGAAAGCCCTGGCGGCCGCCTAGTAACCGAGCGCGATGCCGTCCTTTCGAGGGTCGGATGCCCCGATAAGGATGCCGCGGTCGTGGTCGATCCGGATCGCCTGGGCGCCGCCGATACCGGTGTCCGGCCTTATGATCCGATGGCCCTTCGCGACGAGGTCGGCTGCGACATCCTCGCCATAACCGGTCTCGAGCTTCAGCCCGTCACCCTCGAAAAACACCCGTGGCCCATCGATCGCCGTCTGCAATCCCAGCTCGTAATCGACCAGATTGGAGACGAATCGCAGATGCCCGGCGGCCTGATACGGTCCGCCCATCACGCCGAACGGGACGCTCACGCGCCCGGCCTGCCGGAGCATGCCGGGGATGATCGTGTGCATCGGCCGTTTTCCCCCGCCCGCCTCGTTGGGGTGATCCGGGGTTAGGGAGAAGCCGGAGGCGCGGTTGTTGAACAGGATCCCGAACCTCTCCGAAGCGATCCCGGATCCGAAACTGTGGAAGATCGAATAGATCAGCGATACCGCCATCCGGTCGCGGTCCACCACGGTGATGTAGATCGTGTCCTTATGCGGGTTGCCGAGGGGGGCTTGGGGCATCGGCAGGGCGCGGCTGGGGTCGATGCGCCGGGCCAAGCGTTCGGCAGTCGCCTCCGAGATCAGGTCGTCCAGGCTGACCGTCATCTGAGCCGGATCGGCGATGGCTTCGTCGCGCGCGGCATAGCCGAGCTTGGCGATCTCCATCTCCAAATGAGCCCGGTCGGCGCCCCAAGGGTCGGCTGCCGGCGCAAACCTCTCCAGCATTTTGAGCATGAGCAGCGCGGCGGCGCCTTGGCCGTTCGGCGGCAGCTCGACCACCTCAACACCGCGATACTCGGCCGACACGGGGCTCACCCAATCGGCCGCGCAGGCGGCGAAATCCGTAAGGTCGTGCGCGCCGCCATGGGCCCTCAGAGCGGCGACCATGTCCTCGGCCACCTCGCCTTCGTAAAACGCCCGCGCCCCGTCTCGGGCGATCCGGCGCAACACCTCCGCCTGAGCGGGGGCGCGGAAAAGGGTGCCGACAGCCGGCGCCACGCCGCCCACGAGGAAATGCGTGCGCCCGTGCCCCTGGAGCGCCGGTGCCGCGCCCGCCCAGTCATGCGCCACGCGCGGGGCCACCGGCACACCCTCTTGCGCGTAACGGATGGCCGGCGCGAGCACTGCCGCCAAGCCCAGACGCCCATGGGTTGCGAGCGCCTCAAACCCCGCGACCGCGCCTGGAACGACCACCGAGACGCCTTCATAGCTTGGCATTGCGTGGTGGCCCTCGGCTCTCAGCCCCGCGGCGTCCAGGCCGGCCGGCGCGCGACCAGACGCGTTAAGCCCAAGGATCTCGTCCGAGCCGGACGGCTTGACCATCGCGAACATATCGCCGCCGAGCCCGGTCATCTGAGGCTCGCAGAAGCCCAGGAGCACGGCGCCGGCGATCGCGGCATCGACCGCGTTACCGCCGGCTTCGAGCGTCTCCACGGCCACCTTGGCGGCGAGCGGGTGGGATGTGGCGGCCATCCCGCCGGTGGCGTAAACCTCCGACCGTCCGGGTCCCTGGAATTCGGTCATTTATGTCCTCCTCGGTCGTCTTTTTCCGCCTGGGCCGTGTGAGCCGTTCTGTGCGGGCTGTTCTGGGTAGGGTTGCCATGCCGCGACGAGCTTGCACATACTGTGGCATGAGCTTCGAGCCTCCGACCCCGTTTCCCATGCCGGCAGCGCCAGAACTCTGCGCGTTCCATCGCACGGAATTGATGCAGATCCTCAATGTCTATGGGCGCATGGTGGCGATCGGCGAATGGCGGGACTATGCCATCGATCACTTGCGCGACCGGGCGGTGTTCTCGATCTTCCGCCGCGCCGCGGAGCGCCCGATCTACCGGATCGAGAAATGCCCCAAGGACGCGCGCCGCCAGGGGGCGTGGTCGGTGATCGGGATGGACGGTCGCGTTCTCAGGCGCGGCCACGAGTTGCGGCTGGTCTTGCGCGTGCTCGAGCGCAAGCTGATCCGTGCGGTCGAGGACTGAGCCCGCGCCGCCCGATGGCATCAGCGCCGGCCTCTGCGGGTGGATTTGGCCCGGGCGATCCGCGCCTTTCCCAACGCGTTGCGGCGGCCGCGCTTCACCCCGGTGGGCCCTGAGCGCGGGGCGACGCCCGACGCTTCCAACAGCTGGAGGATCAGTCCGCCGGTTACCGGCGCTGCCTCGATCAGCCGCACCCGGACATGCATGCCGAGCCCAAGCCGGCGGCCCGTCTCCTCGCCGGTGAGGGTCCCGCGATCGGCGTCGAAACGGAAATACTCCCGCCCGAGGCTCGAGATAGGGACCAAGCCGTCGGCTCCCGTTTCGGTCAGCTTGACGAAAAGACCAAAGCGACCGACGCCCGAGATCCGCCCCTCGAATTCCGACCCCTCGCGCTCGGCCATATAAGCGGCGACATAGCGGTCCACCGTGTCGCGCTCGGCTTCCATCGAGCGTCGCTCGGTGCGCGAGATCGCTTCGCCGATTTGGCGCAACTGCAACGCCTCTTCCGGCGTCTGCCCGTCGGTCCCGAGCCCAAGAGCGGCGATCAACGCCCGGTGCACGATAAGATCGGCATAGCGCCGGATCGGCGAGGTGAAATGGGCATAGCGCGGCAGGGCAAGGCCGAAATGGCCGTGGTTCTCCGGTCCGTAGAAAGCCTGTTGCTGGGCGCGGAGCACCTGCATGTGGATCAGCTCCTGCGCTTGGGTCGCGCGCGCTTCATCGAGAACCCGGTTGAGATCGGCGGTCCGCAGCACCTGGCCCTTTGCCAGCCGGATCCCTGACGCCTCCAGCGTCTCGCGCAGCGCATCGAGCCGTTCGGGGTCGGGCTCGTCATGCACCCGATAGAGCAGGGGGCGCCGATGCGCCTCCAGGGTCTCGGCCGCGCACACATTGGCGAGGATCATGAACTCTTCGATGAGCCGGTGGGCGTCGAGACGCTCGCGGAGCGGGATCGCCTCGACCTCGCCCGACTCGGAGAGCACCACCCGCCGCTCCGGCAGGTCCAGTTCCAAGGGCTGGCGGCGCGCCCGCTCGCTCCAGACCGCCCGCCAAGCGTCGAAAAGCGCGGCAATCTCGTCCGCGAGGGGGCGGGTGGCGGCGTCTGGCTGCCCGTCTGCGGCCGCTTGAGCCTGGGCGTAGGAGAGCCGGGCGCGGCTGCGCATGGTTCCCCGCAGGAAACGATGCCCGCGCTTCCGGCCTTCGGCGTCGATCACCATC
Organism: Pikeienuella sp.; assembly: GCA_050331335.1. Lineage (GTDB taxonomy): Bacteria > Pseudomonadota > Alphaproteobacteria > Rhodobacterales > Rhodobacteraceae > Thermohalobaculum. The sequence continues at coordinate 31,285 of JBHJGY010000004.1, read as the reverse complement.
CGCAGCGCCATGCAGGGCCGGTCTTCGCCTTCGCGCAACGAACACAGATCGGCGGAGAGCCGCTCTGGCAGCATCGGGGCCACGCGGTCGGGAAAGTAGGTCGAGTTGCCACGCTGCCGCGCCTCTCGGTCGAGCGCAGTGCCAGGGCGGACAAAGGCCGCGACATCTGCAATCGCCACCCAAACGATATGCCCGCCGGCGTTGTTAGGGTCGTCATCGGGCCGGGCGCAAACCGCGTCGTCATGGTCGCGGGCGTCTTCGGGGTCGATGGTCAGCAACGGCAGCCCGGTGAGGTCCTCCCGACCCGACAGGGGCGGCAGCGCAGCCGATGCCACCTCCATCTCCACCTCCGCGGGAAAGTCGAGCGGGATCTGGTGATGGTGGATCGCGATCAGGGAGACCTGGCGCGGTGCGCCGGGATCGCCGAGGCGGGCGAGCACCCGGGCCCGCGGCAGACCCAGCCGGCGCGTCTCCTCGGCCTCGGCCTCGACGAGTTCGCCATCTGCCGCGCCACCCGATGCGCCCCGCGGCACCAGCCACTCCCGGTCCGAGCGCTTATCGACCGAGACGACGCGCCCGCCCTCCCGTGTTTCGCGGTACAGCCCGAGCATCCGCCGGGGGCCTGACCCGATCTTCTTGATAAGCCGTGCCTCGTAGCGCAGCTCCGCCGCGTCCTCTACCGGGAGCAACTTCGCGAGGAAGCGATCGCCGGGGCCCAGCGCCGGGTCACCCTTGCGCGGCACATAGAGGATGGCTGGCGGGGCGTCTTCCTCCTCCCAGTCCTTTGGCCGCGCGAAGAGATCGCCCTCGGCATCCGGCGCTTCGGCGATCAGCACGGTTACCGGAGGCAGATGACCCGACGCGCCCAGGCGGCGGCGGCGCTTGATCACAGCGCCCTCCGCCTGCAATTCTCGGAGCACCTGCTTGAGCAGCGTGCGGTCCGCCCCTTTGAGATTGAAGGCCCGCGCGATCTCCCGCTTACCGACCGCATGGGGGTTCTCACGCACCCAAGCGAGGATCTCGTCCTTTGTTGGGAAGCGGTCAGCCACCGGCGGCGCGCCGCTTGCCGGCCGGCTTTTCGATCAACGGATCCTCGGCGCCTTGCTCGTCTGCGCCGGCCTTCGTCCGGGCCTGCGATTTCGAAGCGGGCGTGGGCTTCTTCGCCGAAGGTTTCTTCGCCGGGGGCTTGCGTGCTGGCTTCTTGGCCGCGACCGCCGGACCGGCCTCGGCCTCGGCTGTGGCGCTCTCGGCCTTCGGTTTGGGCTTGGGCTTGGGCTTGGCCGCGCCGGTCTTCGCGGCCCCCGATTTGGCAGCCGTGGATTTCGAGGCCCCGGACTTGGCGGCCGTCGATTTCGTCGCCGGTTTCTTTGCAGCGGCCTTCTTGGGCTTGCTGCCCTTTGCCGAGACCTTTTCCGCGAGCACTTGCACGGCCTGTTCGAGGGTAACCGCCTGCGGATTGACCCCCTTGGGCAGCGTCGCGTTAACCTTTTCCCATTTCACGTAAGGGCCGTATCGGCCGTCCATAACAGCGACCGCGCCGCCTTCGGGATGCTCGCCAAGCGCGCGCAGCGGCTTTTGCGGTGCGGCCCGCCCGCGGCCGGGATTGGCCTTGCGCTCTGCGAGGAGTTCGACGGCGCGGTTCATGCCAACGCTCAGCGCCTCGGTCCAATCCTCGAGCGGGGCATAAAGCTTGCCATGCCGCACGGCGGGACCGTAGCGGTAGAGACCCGCCTCGACGATCTCGCCATCCTCGGGATGCGGGCCGATCTCCCGCGGCAAGCGCAAGAGGCCAAGCGCGGTCTGGTAGTCGAGCGTCTCGGGCGCCAGCCCCTTCGGCAGGCTCGTGCGCCGGGGTTTCTCTTCGCCGACCTGTTCGCCCAGTTGCACATAGGGCCCGAAGCGACCATTCCGCAGGGTGACAGCGAGCCCACTCTCCGGATCGAGCCCGAGTTCCTTGCCGTCGAGCTTGGCCGCCTCATCGTCGCCGCCGCCTAAGGGCCGGGTGTACCGACAATCGGGATAGTTCGAGCAGCCGATGAAGGCCCCGCCTGACCGCGCCGTGCGCATCGAGAGACGGCCAGTCCCGCATTTCGGGCAACCGCGCGGATCGGAGCCGTCGCCCGGGTCAGGGAACAGATGGGGTGCCAGGAAGTCGTTGATCTTCTCGAGCACCTCGGTGATCCGCAATTCGGTCGTGTCCTCGACCGCGGCCTTGAAATCGATCCAGAAGCGCGCGAGCACCTCCTTCCAGTCATCCCGCCCGCCGGATACGTCATCAAGTTGCTCTTCGAGGGCGGCAGTGAAGTCATACTCAACGTAACGCTCGAAAAAATTCATCAAGAATGCGATGACAAGCCGACCCTTGTCCTCCGGTAACAAGCGGTTCTTGTCCTTGCGAATGTAATCGCGATCCTGGATCGTGCCAATAATCGACGCATAGGTCGAAGGACGGCCGATCCCGAGCTCCTCCATGCGCTTCACAAGAGTTGCCTCGGTGTAGCGCGGGGGCGGCTGCGTAAAGTGCTGCTCCGGCGTGACGGCTTCCTGGCCGAGTGTCGCCCCTTCCAAGATCTCCGGCAGGCGGGCGCCGTCCTCGTCCTCCTCGCCGCGGTCGTCCCTGCCCTCGTCATACGCCCTGAGGAAGCCGTCGAAGATTACGACCTGGCCGGTCGCCCGCAGACCCACGCTGTCGGCCGTATCGCCGATGTCGACCGTGGTGCGGCGGAACCGAGCGGCCGCCATCTGGGAGGCCAGCGCGCGCTTCCAGATCAGTTCGTAGAGCCGCGCTTCGCTCCGCTCCAGCGCGAGCTCCCCGGGCGCCGCGGCGAAGCGGGTCGGCCGGATGCACTCATGGGCCTCTTGCGCGTTCTTCGCCTTGGTTTTGTAGATCCGAGGCTTGTCGGGGAGGTAGTCTTGGCCGTAGCGGGTGCCGATCTCGCTGCGCGCGGCGGCGACGGCCTCCGCCGCCATATCGACCCCGTCGGTCCGCATATAGGTGATGTGCCCCGCCTCATAGAGCCGCTGCGCGGTGCGCATGGTCTCCTGCGCCCCCATGCCGAGCTTGCGCGAGGCCTCCTGCTGCAAGGTAGATGTCATGAAAGGCGGAAACGGGTTCCGGGTCGCCGGCTTGGCCTCGACCGAGCGCACGGCGAGTTGAGCCGATGTCACGGCCGCCACCGCCGCCTGCGCGGCCGCCGCGTCGCGCAAAGCGAACTTGTCGAGCTTCTCGCCACCGAGCGCCACGAGCCGCGCCGAGAACACCGCGCCCGCGGGGGTGGTGAGCTCTGCCGTCACGGTCCAGTACTCGCGCGGACGGAAGGCTTCGATCTCCATCTCGCGCTCGACGATGAGACGCAGCGCCACCGACTGCACGCGGCCGGCGGACTTCGCCCCAGGCAGTTTTCGCCAGAGCACGGGCGAGAGGTTGAACCCCACGAGATAGTCCAAAGCTCGGCGCGCGAGATAGGCCTCGACAAGTTGCATGTCGATCTCGCGCGGCTCTTCCATCGCTTTGGTGACGGCGGATTTGGTGATTGCGTTGAACACGACGCGCTTGACCGGCGTGTCCTTCTTAACCGCGCGGCGCTTCTTCAGCGCTTCGAGCAGGTGCCAGGAGATCGCCTCGCCCTCACGATCAGGGTCTGTCGCGAGGATCAGCGCATCCTCCTCCAGCATCGCCTCGGCGATCGCGCGCACGTGCTTCTGGGCCTTGGCATCGATGTCCCAAATCATATCGAACCCGTTGTCGGGATCGACGGAGCCGTCTTTGTCGCGCAGGTCGCGGACATGGCCGTATGATGCCAGGACCGTGTGCTTATTCCCCAGATAGCCGCTTATGGTCTTCGCCTTTGCCGGCGATTCCACGACGACGACTGCCATATTCGCTCCTCTTAAGCGCCGCTCCGGGGAACTGCCGGCGCGCGAGGGCAGAACATGGGTCAGTGCCGAGAGGGTGTCAACGCCGCGGCTTAGCCCTCCTCGACCATGCGGCAGACCTTTGCACCTGGCAGCAGCGCCACCCGACCGGCCAGCTCGAGCTCGAGCAAGACAAGGGACAGATCGCTGGCGCGCGCCCCGCAGGCGCGGGCGACCTCATCGATCTCAACCGGCTGCGGTCCCAAGAGCCGAACCACCTGCTCAGCCAGCGCTGCGTCTTCCTCATGGCCCTCGGGGTCGAAATCGGCCAAGGCGTCGAAGCCGTCCTCCTCCGCGTCGAACTCGGCCGCATCGAACCGAAAGCCCGGCGCGTCCTCCGCGAAGCCGGCCCGGGCGGGCAGGGCAAGGGCATCGAGCACGTCTTGGGCATGGCGCACGAGGGCGGCACCGTCACGGATCAGCCCGTTGCAGCCGGCGGCCCTGGGGTCCTCTGGCGAGCCAGGGACGGCCATGACCTCGCGGCCCTGCTCCAGGGCGTAGCGCGCGGTGATCAGGGAGCCGGAACGGCTGGCCGCCTCGACGAGGACGACGGCCTCTGACAGCCCGGCAATCAGGCGGTTGCGCTTGGGAAAATGACGGGCGGTCGGCTCTGTTCCGATCGGGCATTCGGAGATCAACGCGCCGTCTGCGGCAATCCGCTCGGCGAGGGCGAGGTTCTCCGGCGGGTAGGGACGATCGATCCCGCCGGCAAGCACCGCGCAGGTGCCGGTCTCGAGGCTCGCCTCATGGGCAACGGCGTCGATCCCGCGCGCCAGGCCGGAGACGATAATCCGTCCCGCCTCCCCGAGCTCACGGGCCAGCGATCTTGCGGTCCGCAGGCCGAGCGCGGAGGCGTTGCGCGCGCCGACGATGGCCACAGCGGGCCGCTCCAGCACCGCATCCTGCCCGAGAACCCAGACCGCCGGCGGCGGCGTTTGGATCGTGGCCAGCAGGCGCGGATAGCCCGGCTCGCCGACCAGGCTCAAACATGCGCCGAGCTCCATCCCACGCCGCCATTCCGCCTCCACGACGTCTTCGGGGCAGAGCCCGTACTCCCGGTCCCCTCCCCGTGCTGCGAGCTCTGGCAAGGCCTCGAGCGCATCATGTGCCGTTCGGAACCGACGCAACAGATGGGCATAGGTCCTGGGGCCGACATTGCGGCTGCGGGCCAGTCTCAAGCGGGCGAGACGCTCCGCCTGGCTTAGCTCAGGCAGCTCCGGTGGCAGGTTGGGCAGGGTGATGGCGGGGTTGGTAACGGCCATGGGCTTTCCTCCTCGATCGCCAGAGCAAAGCGGCACATGGTTAAACTGTGGTTAACCGAGGGGGCGGCCCGGACGGGATGGGCTCAGCGGCGTTGGCCGATCCGAGGTTCGTTGCCGGCGACGAGCCGCCTGATATTGCCGATGTGGCGAAGCCAAATCAGCAGTGCGGCGAGACTGGCGGCCTGTACCGCCTCCCAGCGGGAAAAGACGATGAGCCACAACGGGGCCGATGCTGCCGCGGCAAGCCCGCCGACCGAGGAAATGCGCGTGAGGGCGACGGCGGTCAGCCAGGTGGCGGCGACACCCAGCCCCGCCGGCCAGTAGAGGGCGAGCATCACGCCCTGCAACGTCGAGACCCCCTTGCCGCCTTGGAACCGCAGCCAGGGGGAGTAGCAATGGCCGAGAAGGGCGCCCAGGCCCGCCGCCTGGGCGGCGAGATCGCCCCAGGAGAGAAAGACCAACACCGGTACCGCACCCTTCGCGGCGTCGAGCACAAAGGTGAGGCCAGCGGCCAGCCGATGACCGGTACGCAGAACATTGGTTGCGCCGATATTGCCCGAGCCGATGCCGCGGGGGTCCTGTAACCCGAAGGCGCGGGCGAGCAAAACCCCTATGGGAACGGCGCCCGCGGCCAGCCCGATCGAAAAGGCAAGGGCGAGCCAAGGCAGAGCGCGGTCGAAGCCCAGAATGTCGTGAAACATGGCGCTTCGCCTCAGAACACGCGGATGCCATCGACCCAGGTGCCGAGAACCCGGCCCTCTAGACGCTGGCGATCGAACGGGGTGTTTTTCGACTTGGAGTGCAGCCGGGCTCGGTCGAGCACCCAGGGCGCCCCAGGATCAAACAGGACCAAATCGGCCGGCACCCCTGCGGCAAGCCGCCCGCCGGGCAGCCCCAACCGACGGGCAGGCGCCAGGGAGAGCCGATCGAGGAGCGCGGGCAGGCTGAGATGCCCCGCATGGACGAGCCGAAGTGCCGCAGGCAGCAGGGTCTCGAGACCGACGGCACCGGTGGCAGCCTCTTCGTAAGGCAACCGCTTGGCTTCCTCGTCCCAGGGCAGGTGGGAGGAGACGACGAGGTCGATGAGACCCGCTGCCAGGGCCTCGACGAGCGCGGCGCGATCGGTCTCGGCCCGCAGCGGCGGTTCGAGACGGAAGAAGGAACGGTAATCGGCGATGTCGTATTCGTTCAGGGTCAAGTGGTGGATCGAGACCCCGGCGGTGACATCGAGCCCGGCCTCCTTTGCCCGCTCCAGCGGCCCGAGGCTTGCGGCGGTCGACAGCTGATCGGCGTGGTAGCGGGCGCCGGTGGCCTCGACGAGGGCCAGATCGCGCGCCAGTAGGATGCGCTCGGCGATCGCAGGGACCGAGGGCAAACCGAGCCGGGAGGCGAACTCGCCGGCGGTTGCGCAGGCGCCGCGGGCCAGCGCAGGCTCTTGCGGATGGTGGACGATGAGCGCGCCGGTCGAGGTGGCATAGCGCAGGCAGGACATGAAGACCCGGGCATCGCCCACGGCATGGTCCGCATCGGTGAGCGCGACGGCGCCCGCATCGAGGAGGAACCGTTGCTCGGTCATCTCCTGACCTCGGAGACCGCGGGTCAGGGCTGCCATGGCATGGACGCGGACGAGGGACGCCTCGCGCGCCCGGGCGAGAGTGAACTGGACCAGCGCAGGGTCGTCGAGCGGCGGTTGGGTGTCCGGCTGCTGGACAAGCGTGGTGACGCCGCCGGCTGCGGCCGCCTCGCCCGCCGAGCGATGCGACTCGCGGTGGCGCGCGCCGGGCTCGCCGACGAAGACCCGCGCATCGACCAGACCGGGTGCCAGGGCATGACCGCCGCAGTCGACCCCTTCGCCCTCTCCGGGCCGGGGGGAGGCGCCCTTGTGGACCTCCTCGATCACACCGCCGCGGATGCGGATCGCGCCCGGGCCGTCATAGCCAGTCGCAGGGTCGATCAGCCGGGCATTGAGGAGATGGGTCAGCACGGGGGGCTCCGGCGAAGCTTCGCGCCGCAGGCGGCAAGGGCGGCGGTGTCGCGGCGCCAGAGCCAGCGGTCGGCCAGAGCAAAGCGGCGGCGAACGAGGCGGCGGCGCTGAAACCGGTCCGTGACGCGGTCGATGGCGAGAACGGCGAGCCCGCGCGCGCCCCCGAGGGCGGGCCGGCCACGGTCGTGGTCATGCGAGGACCGGGGTGCGGTCATGCCGTGTTCCACGTGAAACATCTGCAGGGTTGCGCGTGCGGTGGTCTGGTCATGCCGCCGTTTCCAGATTGCGGGCCAGGAGGTCGAGCACGGCCATGCGCACAGCCACGCCCATCTCTACCTGCTCCTGGATCACCGAGCGGTTGATGTCGTCGGCGACATTCGGGTCGATCTCGACGCCGCGGTTCATCGGACCCGGATGCATGACGATCGCATCGGGCTTGGCCAGGGCCAGCTTCTCGGCTGTGAGCCCGTAGCGATGGAAGTACTCCCGCCGCGACGGCACCGCGGCCCCGTCGAGCCGCTCGTTCTGGATGCGCAGCATCATCACGACGTCGCAGCCCGCGAGCCCCGCGTCCATCTCGGTGAAGACCTCGACGCCGAAGCGCTCGATCCCAGACGGCAACAACGTCGGCGGCGCGATCACCCGAACCCGATTCTCCAGCGCGTTCAGACACAGGATGTTGGACCGCGCGACGCGGGAATTCGCGATGTCGCCGCAGATCGCAACGGTCAACCGCTGCAGCTTCCCCAGCCGGCGGCGGATGGTCAGCGCATCGAGCAACGCCTGGGTGGGGTGCTCATGGCGTCCGTCGCCCGCATTCACCACGGCGCAATTCACCTTTTGCGCCAGAAGCGCGACGGCGCCGGATTGACCATGGCGGACCACCAGCAGATCGGGGTGCATGGCGTTGAGCGTCACCGCCGTGTCGATCAGGGTCTCGCCCTTGCGCATCGACGAGGCCTGGACAGCCATCGACATCACATCTGCCCCAAGGCGCTTGCCGGCGAGTTCGAAAGAAGCCTGGGTTCGGGTGGAAGCCTCGAAGAAGAGGTTGATCTGGGTGAGGCCCCGCAGGCGCTCGGCATGTTTCTCGCGCCGGCGGTTGAGGGCGACATAGTCCTCTGAAAGATCAAGGATGGTGCGGATCTCCGCCGCCGACAGATGCTCGATCCCGAGAAGATGCCGATGCGCGATCATGCCTGCCCCCTGCCGCCACGAGGCTATACGGGACGGATCGGCGTGGGGCAAGCGATGGCCTTCGTGTCGCGGGGCGACGTGTCAGATCTCGCGCGGCGGGGTGCCGGCGCGCGCGGCCAGCGGGATCACATAGCGGTGCACGAGTAAGAGCAGACCGAGGCAGCTCGCCACAAGGATGGCCAAGACAGCGATGAGGCTGGAGTCCGCCGCCTGGTCGAGCGGGGCAAGCGTGGCGGCGGCCGTCGCCGGATCAAGGGCGATCATCCCGGCGGCGATGAGGACATTGAGCCCCAGGAGCAAGGCCAGCAGGGCGCCGGCGACGCGCCAGGCATCGTGGCCAGCCGGTACGTCACCGGCCCGCATGCCCTGTCGGTAGCCGGCGAACCAAAGCGCCGCGAGCCAAGGCGCGACGGCGATCCCGCTGCCCGTCTGGGGCCCGCCGATCGCGGCGATCCCGATGACCAGCCCTGCGGCTGCGGCAACCGAAAAGAGATAGCACAGGGCGAAATCTCGGAGCATGGGGGTGAGCGGCATCGGGCTGTCCTCGTTGGGGCCTTCTTTGGGCCTTGATCGGATCTGGTGTGCGTTGTTGGGTCTGGGGTGCGGAGCATCTTGGCGGCGCGCCCGACGCGTCCTAGGCTATGGCCGGACCAGGGGAGTTTTTGCCGATGCTGCCGCAGCCTATCCGCCTGTACGACCAGCGACGCGCCCCCAATCCGCGGCGGCTGGCGTTGTTTTTGGCCGAGAAGGGGCTCGAGATCCCTGCGGTTCAGATTGATCTGATGACCGGGGCGCATAAGGCGCCGGACTTTCTCGGCGTGGTGGGCTGGCCAACAGTGCCCGCGGTGGCGCTATCGGATGGGACCGTGCTGACGGAGACGATCGCGATTTGCCGCTATCTCGAAGCGCTGCATCCTGAGCCCAATCTGATGGGCCGTGATGCGTTGGAGACGGCGGAAATCGAAATGTGGGAGCGACGGATCGAGCACGGGTTGTTCAGGTCGGTCGTCGCCGCCTTCCGCCACACAAACCCGAAGATGGCCGCGCTGGAGACCCAGATTGGGGCCTGGGGCGAGTTGAACCGCGCCCGCATCGACGACCATCTGCGCGCGCTCGACAACCAGTTGGTCGGGCGGGATTGGATCGCCGCGGATCGCGTGAGCATCGCCGACATCACCGCCTTCGTGGCCGTGGACTTTCGGCGCATCCTGCGGCATCCGCTGCCGGAGGATGTGCCGGCGCTAACCGCCTGGCTCGATCGGATGGCGGCGCGGCCCGGCATCATGGAGGAACGAGCATGAGCCTTTTAACTGATGACTGGACTGGCCCTTTCGGCCTGCCGGACTTTGCCGGGATCCGCGCCGAGGCCTTCATGCCCGCCTTCGAACAAGCCCTTGCCGCGCACAAATCTGAGGTTGCCCAGATTGCCAATGCTGCCGAGGAGCCGAGCTTTGCGAACACGGTGGCGGCCCTCGAGCGCGCCGGTGCCGCGCTGGACCGGGTGGCCGCGGTGTTCTTCACCCTCGCCGCATCGGACACGACGCCCGAGCTGCAGGCTATCGAACGGCAGATCAGCCCTAAGCTTGCAGCCCATGGCCAGGCGATCCTGACGGATCTGCCGCTTTGGCGGCGGGTCAAGGCGGTTGTCGAGCGGGCCGATGCTTTGCCGCCCGAAGAGGCGCGGGTGACGGAGCTGCTGCGTCGGCGCTTCGTCCGGGCGGGCGCCGATCTCGACGCGGCGGCACGGGGTCGGATGGAGGAGATCCAGACCCGGCTTGCGGAACTCGGCACGGCCTTCGCTCAGGCGGTGCTCAAATCCGAACAGGTCTGGGCGCTTGAACTCGGGCCGACGGAGACCGCCGGCTTGCCGGACAGCCTGATCCAGACGGCTGAGGCGGAGGGGCAGGCGCGGGGCTTCGCCGGCCCTGTGATCACGCTCTCCCGCTCCTTGGTCGAACCGTTTCTTACCTACTCGGACCGGCGCGACTTGCGGGAGGCGGCGTGGCGCGGCTGGACCGGGCGCTGCGATGCGGCAGGTGCCGAGGGAACCTGGGACATTATCGGCGAGACGCTCAGCCTGCGCGCAGAGCGGGCGCGGCTTTTGGGGTTTGAGACATTCGCAGCGTTCCGCCTCTCGGATGAAATGGCGAAGACGCCCGACGCCGTGCGAAAGCTCCTGATGCGGGTCTGGCGCGCCGCTCAAGCCAAGGCCGGGGCGGAGCGGGCGGCATTGTCGGAGCGCGCCACGGAGCTTGGCCTGAACGGACCCATCGCACCCTGGGACTGGCGGTGGCTTGCGGAGAAGGAGCGCAAGCGCCTGCACGATCTGGAGGAGGCCGAGACCAAGCCCTATCTCGCCTTGCAGAACGTTATTTCTGCGGCTTTCGACGTCGCTGGTCGGCTTTTCGGGTTGTCCTTCCGTGAGGTCGAGGGGCTCGCGCTCCACAACCCGGACGCCCGCGCTTGGGAGGTCACTCGCGACGGCAAGCATATCGGTCTTTTCGTCGGGGACTATCACGCGCGACCCTCCAAACGCTCCGGCGCCTGGGCGAGCGCGCTGCGGCGCCAACAGAAGCTCAAGGAGCCGTACCGGCCGATCATCTTCAACACCTGCAACTTCGCGAAGGGGGCGCCGACGCTGTTGTCCTTCGACGACGCCCGGACGTTGTTTCATGAGTTCGGCCATGCGTTGCACGGGCTGCTCTCTGACGTTACCTACCCGTCGATCGCTGGCACAGCTGTGGCGCGGGATTTCGTCGAACTGCCGTCGCAGCTCTACGAGCACTGGCTTTCGGTGCCAGAGATCCTCGAGACCCATGCCCGTCATGTTGAGACAGGTGAACCGATGCCGATGGCTCTGGTCGAGAAGATCAAGGCGGCGGAAACCTTCGGCCAAGGTTTCCAGACAGTCGAGTATCTGGCCTCGGCCCTTGTCGATCTGGAGATGCACGGCTTGCGGGCGGACGCGGCTGCGGCTGACCCCAGGGCGTTCGAAGCGGCGGTGCTGGCAGAGATCGGCATGCCCGGAGAGATCGCGATGCGCCACCGGCCGCCGCATTTCTTGCATGTCTTCGCCGGGAGCGGCTACGCAGCGGGCTACTACAGCTATATGTGGTCGGAGGTTATGGATGCGGATGCGTTTCGCGCCTTCGAGGAGGCGGGAGATCTGTTCGACCGCACCACGGCCGCCAAGCTGGAAACCCATGTGCTGTCGGCAGGCGGGCGCGAGGAACCGGACGCAGCCTATATCGCTTTCCGTGGACGCATGCCCGGCCCCGACGCGCTGCTCGAGGGGCGCGGGCTTACCGAGCCGGCAAATGTGGCGTGAGGCCCCCCGGCTCGGCGTGCATCGTAGTCAAGGGCGCAGGACCAAAGACCCGGTGGTGGCGCGGCCTTCGAGCAGCCGGTGCGCCTGGGCGGCCTCTGCGAGCGGCAGGATTTGGGGAGCTGTAACCGTCACTTTGCCTGAGACGAGGGTGGCGAAGAAGTCGTCCGCGGCGCGCTGCAGCTCCTCTTTGGTGGCCACGTAATGCGCAAGCGTCGGGCGGGTGACAAAGAGCGAGCCATGCTGGGCAAGCACGCCGAGATCGACGCCGGTGACCGGGCCAGAGGCGTTTCCGAAGCTCACGAGCAGGCCGCGCGGAGCGAGGCTGGCCAAGGAGGCCGGGAAGGTGTCTTTGCCCACCCCGTCATAGACGACGGGAACGCCCGCGCCCTCGGTCACCTCGCGCACTTTCGGGGCGATGGCGGCGACGCCGTCAGTCCGGTAATCGATCACCGTATCGGCGCCGAGCTTCAGGCACATCTCGCATTTCTCGGCGCCGCCGGCCGTCGCAATAACCCGTGCGCGCAGGGATTTGAGCCATTGGATGGCGATTTGACCGACACCGCCTGCTCCGGCATGGAAGAGGACGGTCTCACCTTCCGCGACCCGGCGGATCTGACGGATGAGGTATTGTACCGTGAGCCCCTTCAGAAGGCTGGCGGCGGCAGTGTCGAAGTCGATCCCCTTTGGCAGTCGGACCGCGCGATCGGCCTTCACGGTATGGGCCTGCGCATAGGCGCCGATCGGCCCTGTGCAGTAGGCGACCCGGTCGCCCAGGGCCCACTCCTCCACGCCCTCGCCGAGGGCATCCACCTCGCCGGCAGCCTCGAGGCCGAGCCCGGAAGGCAGCGCAACTTTATAGAGCCCAGACCGATGATAGGTATCGATGAAGTTGACGCCCACCGCGGCGTGGCGGATGCGGATCTCGCCGGGCCCGGGCATTGGGCCGGGCAAACGGCCGACTTTGAGAACCTCGGGCCCTCCAGTTTTCTCGATGCGAATGGCGGCGATCTCGGACTTGAGCGACATGGGTGGGCGGTCCTTTCAGGAGGTTGCGCGCGTCAAGCTGACCCGCCGCTGCCGGCTCGGTCAAGCCGCCTGGCAAAGCCGCCTCTGAACTGCCGATGACCCGCGGCGACACGATCTTCGCGCCCGCGACCGGGGCCGGCCGCGCCGGGGTCGCGATCGTTCGGATATCGGGGCCAGCCTCGGCGGCGGTCCTCACGGCGGTCACGGCACGCGCCCTTCCGCCACCGCGCCGCGCCGTGCTTCGCGAGATCCGCGGCTCCGATGGAACGCTAATCGACCAGGCGCTGGTGCTTCGGTTTCCGGAGGGCGCGAGCTTCACGGGAGAAGCCGTCGCGGAGATCCACTGTCATGGCGGCCGGGCGGTGTTGCAAGCGGTCCTCGCCGCGGTCGGGGCGGTTGCAGGCACGCGCCTCGCAGAGCCGGGGGAGTTTACGCTCAGAGCCTTCGAGGCAGGCCGTATGGATCTTGCCGAGGTGGAGGCGCTGGGCGATCTGATCGCGGCGGAGACCGAAGCGCAACGGGTGCAGGCGATGCGAGCCTTCTCCGGGGGGCTCAAGGCAAAGGCCGAAGCCTGGCGACAGGCGCTGCTGCGCGCGCTCGCACTGACGGAGGCGACAATCGATTGGGCCGATGAGGAGGTCCCCGAGGCGGTGGGCCCGGAAGTCGGCGCGCTGCTCACCGGCGTGGTCGATGAGATCGGTGCCGAGCTGGCGGTCGCCGATGGGGCGGCGAAGCTCCGGCACGGGCTGGAGGTCGCGATCCTTGGCGCGCCGAATGCTGGGAAGTCGAGTCTCCTGAATGCGCTGGCGGGCCGGGAGGCGGCGATCACCTCGGCGCGGCCGGGAACGACGCGGGATGTCGTCGAACTTCGCTACGACCTCGCCGGGCTTCCGGTGATCTTCCTCGATACCGCAGGTCTCCGGGCGGCGGGCGACGAGATCGAGGCGGAGGGGATTGCGCGGGCGCAAGCGCGGGCGCGGGCGGCGGATCTGCGGCTTCTTCTTGCCGCTCCCGATGCGCCGTTGCCGCCTGAGGCTTTGGCGCTCGAATCTGCGGGGGACCTCAGGGTGGCCGCGAAGTCGGATCTGGGGCCAGGGCCGGGCCAAGCGGTCTCCGCACGGACCGGAGCTGGGGTCCCGGAGCTTCTCGCTGAAATCGGCCGCCGTCTGGAAGGTCGGGCGGGCATTGGGCTCGTCAGCCACGAGCGGCAGCGCTTGGCCCTGGAGGCGGGGGCATCGGCGCTCGCACGGGCCGCGGAAGGACTGGAATCCGAGCCGGCAGAGCTGATATCTGAAGGCATCCGGACGGGGATCGTGGCGCTTGAGCGATTGGTCGGGCGGATCGGGGTCGAAGAGGTCCTTGGCGAGGTATTTTCGAGTTTCTGCCTCGGCAAATGAGGTGGCTCGGCAGGCTGGACAGGCGAAACAGGTGTTCCACGTGAAACAAACGGACGGGATCGATGTGGTGGTGATCGGCGGCGGGCATGCAGGCTGCGATGCGGCCCATGCGGCCGCGCGTGCCGGCGCGCGAACCGCCTTGGTCACGCACCGGGCCGATCGCATCGGGGAGATGTCTTGCAACCCCGCGATCGGGGGCCTCGGAAAGGGCCATCTGGTCCGGGAGATCGACGCGCTCGACGGCGTGATGTCCCGCGTTGCCGACCGGGCGGGGATCCAGTTCCGCCTGCTTAATCGACGCAAGGGGCCAGCGGTGCAGGGGCCGCGGGCACAGTGCGATCGGGGCCTTTATCGCCGGCATATGCAGGCGGAGATCCGGGCCTGCCCTGGTCTGGAGATTGTCGAGGGCGAGGTGGTCGATCTTGCGGTCGCGGCGGGGCGTATCGCCGGGGTGGTCCTCGCCGATGGGGCGCAAATCCCGGCCCGTGCGGTCGTGCTCACCACGGGCACCTTTCTGGGCGGCATCGTCCATATCGGGGACGTGCGCCGCGCCGCCGGGCGTTGGGGCGATCCGGCAGCGGACCGCCTTGCCGCACGGCTGCGTGCATTCGACCTCGACATCGGCCGCCTCAAGACCGGCACGCCGCCGCGGCTCGACCGCACCACCATCGACTGGGATCTCCTCGAACTGCAGCCCGGCGATCCGGAGCCAGAGCTTTTCTCGTTCCTTTCGACCGGGACCGAGGCGCCACAGGTTCCCTGCCACATCACCCACACCAATGAGATGACCCACGAGATCATCCGCGCCAATCTCGCCCGCTCGGCGATGTATGGCGGCATGATCGACGGCGTCGGCCCGCGCTACTGCCCCTCGATCGAAGACAAGGTCGTGCGCTTTGCCGAAAAGACCGCGCATCAGATTTTTCTGGAGCCAGAGGGCGTCGACGACCGCCAGATCTATCCCAACGGTATCTCCACATCGCTGCCGCCAGAGGTTCAGTTGGCTTATGTCCGGTCGATCCGCGGGCTGGAACGCGCGGAGATCCTGCGCCCGGGCTACGCGATCGAATACGATTATGTGGACCCGCGCGCGCTGACCCCTGCTCTTGCACTTGCCCAGCTCCCCGGCCTCTTTCTCGCCGGTCAGATCAACGGCACCACGGGTTATGAGGAAGCCGCCGCCCAGGGGCTCGTTGCGGGCCTGAACGCGGCGCTGGAGGTGGCCGGGCGGGCGCCGGTCACCTTTGGCCGGGCCGACGGGTATTTGGGGGTGATGATCGACGACCTCGTCACCCACGGCGTGACCGAGCCCTATCGGATGTTCACCTCGCGCGCCGAATTCCGGTTGTCGCTCAGGGCCGATAATGCGGACCAGCGGCTGACCCCCCTCGGCATCGCCGCCGGTTGCGTGGGCGCGGCGCGGCGTCAGGCCTTTGAGGCTAAAGCGGCGCGGTTGGCGGCGGCTCGGTCGCAGGCCCGCGCGCTCAGTCTCACACCGCCTCAGGCGGCGAAGCGCGGCCTTTCGGTCAACCAGGACGGGGTCCGCCGGACTGCCCTCGACCTTCTGGCGCTGCCCGAGGTCACACCCAGCCGGCTCATCGACATCTGGCCCGAACTCGCCGTGATCGCGCCCGCCGAGTTTGCCCAGCTTGCTCGTGAGGCTCAGTATGCAAGTTATGTCGCGCGCCAAGCGGAAGATGTGGCCCAGCTGCGCCGCGAGGCGGCCCGGACGCTGCCGCAGGATCTCGACTATACCGCGCTCCCGGGCCTCTCCGCCGAACTCCGCGACAAGCTCATTGCTCGGCGGCCCCGCAGTCTGGCCGAGGCGCGCTGGATCGAGGGGATGACCCCGGCCGCCTTGGCGCTGCTCCTCGTTGCGGCAAAGCGCGTCGAGCAGCCGACGACGCGGGCGGGATCCCCGCCGGCCGCGTGACCCCAGAGGCCTTCGCCGCTGAGTACGGTGTTTCACGTGAAACGCTGGCCCGGCTCACGCGCTACGCGGCGCTTCTCGAACAGTGGGGCCGCGCTATCAACCTCGTTTCCCGCGCGACCCTTCCCGATCTCTGGCAGCGACACATCGCCGACAGCGCCCAGCTCATGGCCCTCGCCCCGGCCTGTGCGCGCAGCTGGCTCGATCTCGGCGCCGGCGCGGGTCTTCCCGGCCTCGTGATCGCCGCGCTGGCCGCCGAGCGGGGAAGCCCCGCTGTCACCCTCGTCGAGGCCGACACCCGCAAGGCTGCCTTCCTGGTCACCGCTGCGCGAGAGATGGAACTCTCGGTGGAGGTTGTGCCCAGGCGCATCGAAGCGCTCAGCCTTCCAGAGCCGCCCGACATCCTCTCGGCCCGCGCGCTCGCTCCCTTGTCCGATCTCTGTGCCATGGCCGAGCGTCTGGCTGGACCCGACACGGTCTGCCTATTCCCCAAAGGTGTCCGGGCCGATTTCGAATTGACCGAGGCGGGGCGCCACTGGCACTATCACGTGACAAAGATCGCCAGCCGCACGGACGGCAAGGCGACGATCCTGAGGCTAACCCAGATCAGAAACCGAGCAGGACCATGACCCAGATCCCAGACCAGACCGACACGGCCCCACGCCGTGCGGGACGCGTTCTCGCAATCGTCAATCAAAAGGGCGGCGTCGGCAAAACCACCACCGCGATCAATCTCGGCACCGCCCTTGCCGCCCGGGCGCAGCATGTGCTGATCGTCGATATCGATCCTCAGGGAAACGCCTCCACGGGCCTCGGTATCGCGGCAGATGACCGAGGGCGCACGACTTACGACGTTCTCTGCGGCGAGGCCTCTCTCGCGGAATCAATCCGTGAAACCTCGGTCGAGCGTCTGCATATCGCGCCGGCCACGGTTGATCTCTCCGGCGTCGATGTCGAGCTGATCGACGACCCGGCCCGGGCGCTGCGCCTGTCCGCCGCGCTCGCTGGCGCACGGGGGGCAGGTGACGGCACGCGCACGGGCACTGGCACGCGCACGAGCACGGGCACCGGCGCGACCACGGGCACCGAGGCGGAGGGCGGCCCGGTCTCCGCCTACGACTTTGTGTTGATCGACTGCCCGCCCTCGCTCAATCTGCTTACGGTCAACGCCATGGCCGCCGCCGATGGCGCGATCGTGCCACTGCAATGCGAGTTTTTCGCATTGGAGGGGCTGAGCCAGCTGCTCGGTACGATCCGCCGGGTGCAGCGCGGTCTCAATCCCGGTCTCAAGATCGATGGCATCGTGCTCACGATGTTCGATCGGCGGAACCGGCTCTCGGCCCAAGTGGAGGAGGATGTCCGCGCCACTCTCGGCGATGTGGTGTTCCAGACCGTGATCCCCCGCAATGTGCGTCTCTCCGAGGCGCCGAGCCATGCGATCCCTGCGCTCGTCTACGACCGTGACTGCGCCGGCAGCCGCGCGTATCGCACCCTCGCCAGCGAGATCCTCTCGCAAGGCGGCGTGACACTGGCTGCTTGAGGGAGGGCGCGACATGACGGCAATTGTCAGAAAGCCGGGCGTCCCGCCGCGGCGCGGCCTTGGTCGTGGTCTTTCGGCCCTCCTGGGCGAAGCCGATGTTTTGGCCGATCCGATCTCAGGAGCCCCGGAGTCTGCGGGTGGCCAGACCGGCGCGCGGGGTGCCGAGGGAACGGCCACCGCCGCACTGCACCCGGACCGCGGGCTCTGCGAGCTTCCGCTCGACTGCATCCAACCCAATCCCGAGCAGCCTCGGCGGCGCTTTGACGAGGCCGGCTTAGAGGAACTCGCGAGCTCGATCCGCGCCCGCGGGATCCTGCAGCCGATCTTGGTGCGGCCCGATCCCGCCGAGCCGGATCGCTATCAGATCGTCGCTGGGGAGCGCCGCTGGCGGGCGGCAAGCCGCGCCGGTCTCCATCTCGTACCGGCGGTGATCCGCGAGATCGACGACCGCACGATGCTCGAGGCGGCGATCATCGAGAACGTCCAGCGCGCCGATCTAAACCCGATCGAAGAGGCCGAAGGGTATGCCCAGTTGATCGACAGCTTCGGCTACACCCAGGACGAGCTGTCGCGCATCGTCGGCAAAAGCCGCAGCCATCTGGCCAATTTGTTGCGCTTGCGGCTGTTGCCTGAGGATGTTCAGGCCATGCTGCGCGAAGGGCGGATCACCGCGGGTCACGCCCGGGCTTTGGTAACCGCGCCAAACGCCTCGTCGCTCGCCCGTGAGGCGGTCTCCAAGGGAATGAGCGTTCGGCAAATCGAAGCTCGGGCAAAGGAGGCCCGCGACGGCATGGCGAGCCGGCAGGACACCGGTGCCGGCCAGGTCGGCGCGGGGACCGTTCCCGATGGCGACGGCCAGTTAAGGCCTCGGCCTGGCAAAGCCGGGCCACGCGGCGCGAAAGATGCAGATACCCTTGCGCTTGAGGGTGATCTCTCCGCCGCGCTCGGCATGGGGGTTGCCATCACCCATGGTGTGGCTGGCGAGGGTGAGCTTCGGATCCGGTATCGGAGCCTTGAGGATCTGGACCGCCTTTGCCAACGGCTTGCGGCCGAGCCCTGAGCCATCCTAGGAATTGGCGGCTCGGCCTGGGACCGCACCCTCGGCCCGGGTCGCCATCTCCTCCCGCAGCGTCTTCCCCTTTTGCGCTGCCCCGCTTATATTGTCGAGAGATGGCGGCGGTTGCCGCCCTGGGCGCGCCGGTTTCGTCCGTTCGCTGCGTCATGCCGGGCGTGCCCGGCCCCCCTCTCCGCTTGACCCATCCCTGAGGAGCCGATGACCGACACCCTGCCGCTTATGCCCAAGGCGACCGCCGTTTGGCTGGTCGACAACACCACGCTGACCTTTCGCCAGATCGCCGAGTTCTGCGGCATGCACGAACTCGAGATCGCCGGGATCGCGGATGGCGAGGTGGCCGTCGGCATCAAGGGGCTCGACCCGGTGCAAAACAACCAGCTCACCGCCGAGGAGATCAAGCGCTGCGAGGCGGACCCGGTGGCCCGTCTCAAGTTGGTTCGCCGCGCCGTCGCCCCTCCGCCCAAGAAGAAGGCGCCGCGCTATGTGCCCGTCTCCAAGCGCCAGGACCGTCCGGCGGCGATTGCCTGGCTGGTGCGTTATCACCCGGAGGTCGAGACCAGCCAGATCGCCAAGCTCGTGGGATCGACCAAGCCCACGATCGAGGCGATCCGCAACCGGACGCATTGGAACTCCGCCAATATTCAGCCGGTCGACCCCGTGGCGCTTGGTCTGTGCACGCAGATTGAGCTCGATGCCCTCGTCGCGAAAGCCCAGGAGAAGAAGGCCAAAAGAGAGGTCGACACACCTGGCGCCGGCGCGTCTGCGGGTCTGATGCCGATTGAGGAGAGCCTGTTGCCAGATGCAGAACCGGCCAACCCCCTCGCCGGGCCCGCCGCAGATCCGTTTGGCCTTGGCGATCCCCGGGATGCGGGTGAGGACGGCGACGAATTGCCTGACCGGCGGCGCGAGGCCGAGCATGCGCTCGACCCCGACGCTCTTTTCAACCTGCCCCGCGGCGGTGGTTCGGACTGAGCCGGCCCGCCCCCAAGGGCGTTCAGCCATCGGTGTCGTGGGTTCCGTTGTCCTGATATTGCGTCTCGGTATCGACCTCGCGCGGCGGTCGGACACGCCATCGGCGCAGGTCTAAGGCTGATGCCGGCCTCGGAGCCGGAGCTCTGATGTGAGAGCGCGCCTTGCTCCGGTATTTGCGTGTTGCGCTCGGGGAAGATGCCCGGTGCATCTGTCCGGGCGGTCCCGGGTTATCGGATCGGCATCCAAGCGGGCAGGTCCATCCGCGCCAAGAGCGGCTGTGGATCGAGATTTTGCCAGCTTGCCTCCGGGATCGCCAGTTGCTCGGCGAGGTTCGCGAGTTGCTCGGGGCCGACCATTTTTTCGCGTCGGATATGCCGCGTCAGCGCGTGGGGCGGCCAACGCGACAGCGCAGCGAAGGTCTTCAGCTCACCGCTGCGCCCAGCTGCGCATCAGCCGTCAGGGTTATCGTCACAAGGGCAAGGGCCGAAGGCGTCGATAGCGGCGGCAAAGCCGGCCATTGGCGGTTTTCTGCTCGTCCCAGGTTTCGCTTCTGGGCGTTTCGGCTCGGACGGCCCGGCGGTTTTCCGCGCGAGGATGGGGTGCGCTCTGGCATTGTCGGCGACGGTGAAACCCATGGGTCGCCTCCCCGAAGTTGCGACATGCCGGGGATCGGACGTGAATGTCTCGGACTGCCCACACGTGGGTGGCATGGTTTGAGGACTTGTTGTCGCAACCGGGTGGCCTCACGCGATGCTTAACCGGACGATGGCGCCGCAGTCTTGTCTCGCGGTCGGCTTTGGCCTATCGCCCGGTCCAGACGGCGGCAGAGGGAGGCGCGCATGTCCATTCCGCAGTCGGGCGGCGGCCCGGTTGAGAGCCGCGACGACCTCGCTGGATATCTTGAAGCCGGGTGCAAACCGAAGGCTCAATGGCGCATCGGCACCGAGCACGAGAAATTCGGCTACGACCTCGCTCACCATGCGCCCTTACCCTATGGCGGTGCCTGTTCCATCCAGGCAATGCTCGAGGGGTTGCGAGATCGGTTCGGCTGGGCCGAGATCCGTGAGGGGGCGCATCTGATCGGTCTGCAGAAGGGGGGCGCCAATGTCTCGCTTGAGCCGGGCGGGCAGCTCGAGCTCTCCGGGGCGCCGCTCGAGACCATCCACCAGACCTGCGACGAGGTGAACGAGCATCTGCGCGAGGTTAAGGAGGTGGCCGATGCGATCGGCGCCGGTTTCATCGGCCTGGGTGCCGCGCCGATCTGGCGGCACGCGGATATGCCCGTGATGCCTAAGGGCCGCTACCGGCTGATGACCGATTATATGGGTCGCGTCGGCACCCACGGCACCCACATGATGTACCGGACCTGCACCGTGCAGGTGAATCAAGACTTCGCCTCAGAGAGCGACATGGTCCAGAAGCTCCGGGTGGCGCTTGCGCTTCAGCCGGTTGCCACCGCGCTCTTTGCCAATTCGCCGTTTTGGGAGGGGGCGCCCGCTGGGCTGCTGTCCTACCGCTCTCGGGTTTGGCGCGACCTCGATGCCGATCGCACAGGCATGCTGCCCTTCGTTTTCGAGGATGGTTTCGGCTTCGAACGGTGGGTCGACTATGCGCTCGATGTGCCGATGTATTTTGTCTACCGCAACGGCGTCTATGTGGATGCGCTCGGCCAGTCCTTCCGGGATTTTCTGGAGGGTCGGCTGCCGGCGCTGCCAGGAGAGACGCCGACGCTCTCGGATTGGGCGGATCACCTCACGACGATCTTCCCCGAGGCGCGCATCAAGAAATTCATCGAGATGCGCGGCGCCGATGGCGGTCCGTGGCGCAGGCTCTGTGCGCTACCGGCGTTTTGGGTCGGGCTGATTTACGACCAAGCCTCGCTCGATGCCGCGTGGGATCTCTGCCGCGGTTGGACGGCGGAAGAGCGGGACCAGCTCCGCATCGACGCGTCTGTGATGGGGCTCAAGGCCGAGATCCGGGGTCGCAACTTGCGCGACATCGCCGGTGAGCTTCTGCTGATCTCCAAGACCGGGTTGAAGGCGCGGGCCCGGGCCAGCGATTTCGATCGGGACGAGAGTCACTTCCTCTCTGCCCTGCACGAGACGGTCTCGACCGGACAGACCCCGGCCGAGGAGCTGCTTGCCCGATTTGAGGGCGACTGGGCTGGCGATCTGAACCGCATCTATGCGGACTACAGCTACTAGGCGGCCGGCCCTCCGTTCGGGTGTCAGAGCCGGAAGAGCTCGATATCGCCGGCCCACACGCTCTCATGAGGCGCGGTGCGATCGGTCAGAACTTTGGTCTTCGCGCCTGGGAAGAGCCCGCCGAAAGCCTCTGGACGGCGGTTGCGGCTTCGGCCCGTGACATGTTCGCCATTGGGGCCTTCATAGGCATAAAGCAGCCTGTGAAGTCGGACCTTGTTGTAGGTGACATTGGTCGCCTCGACTGCGGTGACCCGAGCCTCGACCGGCAGCCCTGTCGCTAGGATCCGCCGCAGCCGCCGCACCCGGCGCAGGCCGATGGCGCAGATTGTCCCTCCGATCGTGGCGCTTAGCCCGCCGATCACCCCGAAGATAATCGCGGCCGTCGCGCTCCCGCCGGTCGCGAGCCGGTTCTCGCCCGGGTTGCTTTCCAGAAAGACGATCTCGACGGGGCCGCCCTCCTCCAGCTCGCCATAGACCCGCGCACCGACCGAGCTGCTGCCCTCAAGGAGCGGCCCATAGCCCCAGTCGAAGTTGTAGCGCACCCGATAGACCCGCCGATAATCCCCGTCGCTTGTGCGCTGGCGCAGGCTCTGCTTCTCGAGCACGGTCCCTGTCACCTGAATGCCCTCGGCGCCGAAGCGTCGCTCTTCGGCCAGCATGACCATGCCGACCGTGAAGAACACGGTCCCGACCAGGGCTACGATACCCCCGCCGACGATCAGCGCGTCGCGGATCCCGAAGGCGAGGAAGGACGGCAGGGGCCGCGGCGGGGGCGAGGTCGGCATCATGTTTTGGCCTCTAGCTTACTGAACTTTGGCGCGGAGCCGGTCGGTCACATATTCCATCACCAGAACGATGGCGAAAATGGCGAGGATGATCGCTGAGGCCTTGGGATAGTCGAAGAGGTCGAAGGCCGTCTTGAGTTCCTGGCCGATCCCTCCGGCACCGACCAGCCCCAGCACCACGGAGCTGCGCACCGCCTTCTCGAGCGCGAAGAGCGTGGTATTGATCATCGAAGGCAGCGCATCGGGGATCACCGAGCCCATCAGCACCGAAAAGCGCGAGGCGCCGAAGCTCTGCAGCGCCTCCTGCGGCTCCTTCTCGGCGTCCTCCATCGCCTCGGCGAAGAAGCGCCCGCAGAAGCCAAGCGTGTCGACGACGATGGTGAGCGTGCCCGCCACCGCCCCCAGCCCCACGGCGGAGACAAAGATCAGCGCCCAGACGAGATCCGGCACGGTGCGGGCGAGCGAGATCACGGCGCGGAACAGGAAGGCGCCCGGGCCGAAGGGGCTTACCCCCCGCGCGGCGCCCCAAGCAAAGGGGACGCTGATCAGCACGCCGATCGCCGTTCCGACCAGCGCGATCTGCAAGGTTTCGACGATCCGCCAGAACATGCGCTCCAGAAACCGGGGATCGGTGTCAGGCGGCAGCATCCTGTCGACCAGGTTCACGATCCGGGGCACGCCGTCGATCAAGCGACCCACCGAGGGGGCCACGTCGCCGACCGAGGCCAAGATGACCGCGCCCACGGCCACGAGCAGCGCGAAATTCAACGCCGAGACCCGCTCGAAGCGCCCGGGCGGGGGAAGCGGGCTGCGCTCAGTCACCGAAGACCTCGGCCAATTGTGCGGTGTCGGCCTGGGCCGAGGGGATGTCGAGAAGGATCCGCCCGTCTTTCAGCGCGACGACCCGGTCGGAATGGGCGACCGCATGGGCCATGTCATGGGTGGTGTAGAGCAGCGCGATGCCCCGCTCGGCAACAAGGCCGGAGAACAGCGCCATTACCTCGTCGCCAGCAGCGGGATCGAGGGAGGCCGTCGGCTCGTCGGCGATCACCAGGCTCGGACGGGCGACAAGGGCCCGGGCAATCGCCACGCGCTGGGCTTGGCCGCCTGAGAGCCGGTCGGCGCGGGCGCCTGCCTTATCGGCGAGACGGACATCCTCGAGCGCCGCCATCGCGGCTGAGCGCCAGGCGCGCGGGGCGAACATCTCAGACCAAGCCCCCCAGCCGCCGGGTTGGCCGAGGAGCCCGTGGATGACGTTGGAGAGCGCCGTGCGTCGGCGCACCAGACAGTGCTTCTGGAAAACATAGCCCGTGCGCCGCCTGACCCTGGCGCGCGCGCGGGGGCTCGTCAGCGGTTCGCCAAGGACGTGGATCTCGCCTTGTGCCGGGGTCAGGCCGATGAGGGCGCGCAGCAGGCTGGTCTTTCCGGCACCGTTGGGGCCGATGAGCGCCACGCGTTCATTTGCGCCCACCCGCAGTCGGACATCCGAGAATACCCGCGTCTGGCCGTAGGAGAGGCTTACGCCCCGGGCCTCGATTGCGGGCTGAGCCGTGGTGTCGGCGGCCGTCGCTGCGGCCGCCGCGCTGTCATGGGTGGGGCTCACCCGATCAGTCGCCGACGAAAGCGGAGAAGGTGTCGACGCCGATGGTGTTGTACATCGCGCGGACGTAATCGTAGTCACTGTCGTCGATCGACTTCAGGAAGAAGCCGCCTTTGTACTTCTGGTTGTCCTCGCCCTGCAGCACGGCCTCCATGAGATCGGCGCCCTGCTCGGCGAAGGCCGTGCGCACGGCCTCGAGCGCCTCCGCATCGAGGCCCTTGCGCGCGACCAGGATGTCGTTTGGCAGGTCGCGGCCACGGGCGACGACGGTGAAAGCGGTGTCCGGGAACGCTGCACGCACGCGGTTGAGGTGGCCGAAATTCATGCCGACGCCGGCGATATCGCCGCGGATCAGCGCCTCGACGGCGACGTTACGCTGGATGATCTGTGGCGTGTAGTCTTCGTTGTAGACGAGGCCGAGATCGGCGAGCGCCTGGGCGGGGCCGAGATGCTGCGAGGTGGAGCCGACCGAGCCGAAGGTCACGATCTCGCCTTCGAGGTCCTGGGCCGATTTGATCGGACCGTCGGCGAGGACGACGATCTGCGCGAAATAGTCCGGGCGCTGCCAGCCCACGACGATCTCGGGGTCGGCGAGTTCCTTGATGACGACGTATTCGGCCGGACCGGTGAGCACGAAATCGACCTGCTCCGCGTTCATCGCCTCGACGGCTGCAGTGCGCGAGGAGACCGGGAAGAGTTCGAGATCAAGCCCGGTGATCTCTTCGAGCTTCGTCTCGAAGGCGCCGAACTCGGTGGCGAGCGCTTCGAGGCCCTCGATATCGGTCACGGCGAATTTATAGGGCTCGGCGGCGGCGGGCAGCGTGATGGCCACGGTGAGCGCGGCGAGAAGGCTACGGAGCATGGGGTGTCCCTCCTGCGATGGCATGCGACATGTCTATACCCATCAAAGGTGACAGCCCGATGACCATCGCGCAGGCCGGGGGCCAATCCTGGGGCCTATTCCGTTGCGGTATCCCCGATCGTCTCCCCTGTGTCGCCGTCCCTGGGGCGGCTGTGCTCCAAGCCGCGCAGCGTGAGATCCACCCGGCCGATGGTATTGGCCAGCGCGATCTTTTGCGCTTCGGCTTCGGTCACCGCGACGGTGATGATACCGCCGGCCTCTGCATCGCTCTCAACGGCGATGACGGCGCGGTCGGCGACGATCACATTGGCTTCTGTCTCGCCTGCCCGGGTTCGGCTGAGCAGAAGGATGTCCACCCTGTCCCCGGCCGCGAGGAAGGCGGGAACCGGTGAGTCCGGGTCTAGGGTGATTGCAAACGGCGCCACCGCCTGTCGCGCGACAGGGCCCGGGGTGGTATCCGGCGGTCGGGATATCTTCGAGGCGAGCACCGGCTCGCCCTGCGCCATCGAGCGGATCACGACCGGGCCCTGGATCTCCGCGTCTGCCGTGCCGTCTGCGGCGCCAAAGAGCTCGGAGATGTCCATGAAGGTGCCCTCGGGACGGGCATCCGCGGGCCAAGGCTTTTCCGTTACCATCTCGGGGACCAAACGGACGCCGTAGGCCAACGGGGCGGCAGCGACGAGAAGCGGCACCGTCGCGACGGCACTGCTCATTGTCTCCGTCACGGGCTCGGCGGGCTCGGTGCTTTCTGCAGGCCCCAGGCAAGCCCGTTCAGGCTGCGAAAGCCGCGCAAGCGGCATCGTTGCGAAAGACCGCGCCGTCACCGGTCCGCCTGACCCGAGCCTGAGTGTCCCCAGGACTTCGAGGCTCCCCAGCCCATGGCTCCAAGCGAGGTCGATGGCCAGGTCCCGACGCCCCAGCTGGTCGGCCGCGGTTTCGCTCATGCGCTGTGATCCGTCGCCGAGTGCAGCCGCTAGGTGACCGCGCATCCGACGTTCCAGCGCGTTGGAGAGCGCGGCGCAGCGCGATCCCGCCGCCATATCAGCCCCCGCCGCTCCCGCCCGGAGCGCGATCTTCAACGTCCCCTGTGCCGGCAGCGCCGCAACGGCAGCATCGGCGAGGTGCTCGAAGTCGGGTGACAGCCCGTCCGCCGGCGCCGCAGTCGGCGCCGCGAGGCCACTGGTGACGAGGGCCGCCAGGGCCACCACGGATCTCAGCATCACATCCCTCCGTCGATACTCCGAGCCGAGGATGACCATTGTGCGGCGCTGAGACAACCTCTCGTGTTAGGATCCCCTCGGTGGTTCACCCGGGAGGCGAGACCGGCGGGCAACTCGTCCGCCCCCCGGCCCGCCCCCTCAGGACTGTGCGGCCTGCCCGATCAGAACGGATGGATGCGCGGCCAGTTCTCGTCGCCCTGGGCGATATGGGCGGGCACGTCTTCGAGCCACAGCTCCTGTGCGCGCGGGTGCACTTGCAGGAACAGCCGGTCGTCGACGAGCTCGTAGACCAGCGGATCGCCTGGCGCCTTATAGCCCTGGGAGGCCGCCCAGGCGCAGTAGCCGTCGAAGGAGGGGGCATAGGCTTCCGGATCCGCGGCGAAGCTGTCGCGGTTCTCCAGGCTCGAGAAGTACCAGACGGCACCGTTCCAGAAATGGTTGAAGCGGGCCTCGCCGCGGGTCGGCTCGCCGGAGCGATAGGAAACCGCGTCATAGCCGCCGATGGCGGTGGCGAGCTGATTGCCGGCAATGGCCGGGGCGGCGAGGGTGGCGGCCAGGAGCGCGCCGAGAGCGAGTTTGCGCATTGGAATGTCCTCTGTGATGTCGCTGACTCTTTGGCGCGCTGGGCGTCCCAGCGGCCGGCCTCAGATTTAATCTCGGCGGTGCCGGACAAGCATCACATCGGTTCACCGAGGACTTATCCGCCGTGATGTCCCCATTTGCGGGCTGGATCGACCTGTGCCCGCGGGCTAGAGGCTGGCACGAACCGAGCGGGAGGCGGGGCCATGGACGAGCGGTGGTGTCTGACGGGCGGCCGTGTGATCGGCGACGGAGGCGCTCAGGACGCGGCGATTGCGATCGCAAACGGGCGGATCGCAGCTGTCGGGCCTGCGTCGGAAGAGGTTGCGGGCACGCGCGGCTTCGATGCCAGCGGGCTGCTCCTCGCCCCGGGCATCGTCGATGTCCATGGCGATGGCTTCGAGCGGGTGCTGATGCCGCGCCTCGGGGTGCAGGTCGATCTCGAAACGGCGCTGATGGAGGTCGACGCCCAGCTCGTGGCGAACGGGATCACCACCGCCTATCTCGCTGTGACCGTTTCCTGGGAGCCCGGCTTGCGGAGCATCGAGACGGCCCGGGCGCTTAGGGCGGCCTTGACCCGGCTTGGCCCTTGGCTGTCTGCGGATATCCGACTGCAGATCCGCTGGGAGATCTTTGCGCTCGACGTCGTCGACGAAATCACGGCCTGGCTCCAGGAGGCCCCCTCGCCCGTGCTCGCGTTCAACGACCATCTCACGCCGCTCCTCGAGGGGCAGCGCCGCGCCGCGAAGTTCCCCGAGCTTGCCAAGCGCGCCGGTATTTCCGAGGCCGAATTCGCCGAGCTCGTCGGACGGGTCGCCGCCCGGTCGGCCGAGGTTCCCGCGGCCGTCGAACACCTCGCGCGTGCGGCCGGAGCGGCGGGGGTTGCTTGCTTCGCCCATGACGAACGGACGCCGCAGGAGCGTCGGCGCAACCGAAGCATCGGCATCGGGGTCTCCGAGTTTCCCATGACCTTCGACACCGCAGCGGAGGCCGTGGCGGCTGGGGAGCCCACGATATTGGGCGCACCCAACGTCTTGCGGGGGGGCAGCCATACCGGCGCAATCGATGCGGAGCCCGCCATTCGGCGCGGTCTCTGCTCGGCGCTGGCCTCTGACTATTACTATCCTGCCCAGCTCAGGGCCGTGGCGCGGCTGGGTCTTGTCGCCCATTGGCCGGTCGTGAGCGCCGGGCCGGCCGCGGCGGCAGGCTTGCGCGACCGTGGCGTGATCGCCTCTGAGGGAGGAAGGGCCGATGTGATTGCGCTGGCCGAAACGCCGTCCGGCCCGCGGATTGTCGCCGTCTGGGTGGGAGGCCGGGCAGTGCAGCTCCGCGAGCCCGGCCGGGTGCGCTGAGGCGCGATCAGATGCCGTCGAGGATGTCGGCGAGCAGCTCGCGGCCCGCGGAAGCGGCCTCTTCCAGCGGGGTCTCTTCGACCGGGGTTTCCTCGGCCGTGTCGTCGTCGTCGTCGTCGTCGCCGAAATCGAGATCGATTTCGTCGAGGCGGTCGACGAGATCCTGGAAGCTGTCGTACTCGGCGAACTCAAGGCTGGTCTCGAAGCTGATCAGGCGCAGCTCGATCACCGCGTTGCCGTCTTCCGACTCGCTGATGTTGAAATCAAGGGATGCGTCGAGGTCGCTGGCCTCGAGCTCGTCCTGCTCGCCGGTCAGACCCTTCAGCGCTTCGAAATCCGCTTCGCGGTTTTCGATGCGGTCGCGCAGGGTGTTGCCGATGTCCTCGAAGCTGTCGGTGTCGTCGCCATAGTCGAGGATGGTTTCACGGCTGTTGCCGTTCGGCCCGGTGATCACGACGCGGCCGTTCTCCGACTCGCCAACCGTCCAATCCTCCGAGCTGTCGAAGTCGATAAGCTCGAGCCGGTCGGGATCGTTCTGCTCTTTCAGAGCGCGAAAATCGTCGAGGCGATCTTCCAGGTTCTGGCGGGTCTCACCAAAACGCTCTTCGAGATTTTCGCGGATTTCTTGAAGCCGATCGGCGAGGGTCGTCTCGCCAGTAAGGATGTCGAACAGCATTGGAGTTCTCCCGGATGTGCAATCTGCCCAGGGATGTGTATGCCAGGGGAAGGGCTTGCGGTCAACCCGTGAATGGGCTATCCGCCCATTTATGAGCCAGGAGCGCTGCGGATGACGAGCGACCGCATTCGCCAAACAATGAGACGGGTCCTCCGCCCAATCGTCCGCGCGATGATTGCCCGCGGACTCAGTTACCCTGTGCTGACCGAACTGCTCAAGGAGCTTTTTGTATCGGAGGCGATTTCCCATTTCGGCATTGCGGGAAAACGCATGACCGACAGCCGCATTTCGATCCTTACCGGGCTCCAGCGCCGCGATATCCGCACGATCCGAGATGCTGAGTCGCAAGATGACGGGCCGAGGAGCATGGGCCCGATCCCGCGGGTTATCGCGCTTTGGACCTCGGATGCCCGCTTCGCCGAAGATGGCGGCCCGCTTGCATTGCTGCGCATGGGCGAGAATTCCTTCGAGACGCTGGTGCTCGAGGTCGGCAAGGATGTGCATCCGCGAACGATTCTCGACGAGATGCTGCGCCTGGGGCTCGCGGAGCACGATGCGGACACCGACCGCGTGGCGCTGACCGCCGACAGTCTGGTGCCGAGCGGCAACGAGGGCCTGCTTCTGGCTTATTACAGCGCGAATCTCGGTGACCATGCCGAAGCGGCGACGCAAAACCTGATGGCAGCACCGGCGCCCGGCCCGTTTTTCGAGCGCGCGGTCCATTACAACAAGCTTTCGCCGGCCTCGGTCGCGCATCTGGAAACTTTGGCCAGGGCTCGACAGATGGCGGTTCTCGAAGAGTTGAATGCCGAGGCGCTGAGATTGCAGCGCGCCGAGCGTGGACAGCCGGAAGCAACGGAGCGGTTCCGATGCGGTGCGTTCGTGTTTCGGACCGGGCGCGACGAGGAGGCGGACGAATGAGACCGAACTGGCCCATCGCCCAACGCTTGTCCCTTGTGGCGTTCGCTGCGCTGTTGGCCGGCTGCGCAGCCTTCGAAGTTGCGCCGCCCGAACCGGAGCAGATGGCCGACGCGACCGAGGTATGTGCCGCGCTTCCGGGCGATCCCGATGACGAGACCGATGGCGGCATCGGCGGCACCGGGATCCTCGGCGCGGTGACCGGTTTCGGCTCGCTCCACATTAACGGTCTTCGGGTGCTGCATTTGCCCGATGCCGAGGTCGCCTCGCCCTTGGGATCTGCGCCTGTCGAGAGCGTCGAAGTCGGCGAGGTGCTGATCGCACGCGCGGCGATGGCGGAAGGCCGGCTCTGCGCGATCGACCTTGCCCGTTACTACCCTTTGGTTGGTCCGATCGGAGAGATTGACGCGGAGGCCGGCGAGCTTCGGGTGATGGACCGGCGCGTGCTGATCATGCCGGACACCGTGTTCGCGCTCGACGATATCGAAGACGGCGGGCTGGGCGGCACCGGTCTCGCGGGCTCCGGCCTCGACGATGGCGGGCTGGGTGGCACCGGGCTCGCGGGCTCCGGTCTCGACGATGGCGGGCTTGGCGGCACCGGGCTCGCGGCCCTTCAACCGGGGACCCGTGTCGCGGTTTCTGGGATCTGGAGCGAGGAGGGTGTGGTCGCGACCCATGTCCGCCGCATCGGACGCGATGGCCCTGACAGCCTGGCCGGCCCGATCGGGCGCGACGCAGCGGGCGGCGTCACCGTCGGCGGCGTTCCGGTGCGGTTGACCGGAGACGCGGCCGATGAGGGCGTCGGCGATGCGCTCAGCCTTAGCGTGCGGGGCCGGTTCGACAATGGCCGCTTCCGCGTGGCGCGGATCGCCCGGGGCTTCGACGGGCCTTTTGCGCGGTGGGTCCGCAAGCTGTCGATCCAGGGTGTTCCAAGCCGGCGGAGCGGTAAGGCGGTCTTGGCGGGTCATCCGGAGGTCGGCGTCCGCGATGCCGACTTCGGCCGCCTCGGGGTCTTCGAGGGCAATGTGACGGAGTCGGCTGAGAGCGGCGTCGGAACGGCAGGTGCCCCTCGCGGCGTGCTGGGACGGGCGGCCGACGCGCTGTCGAGGGTCGATGTCTCCCAGGCAATCGATGGGTTGCGGGACCGGATCGATGCCGCCGTCGATGCGATTGGCGAACGCACCGAGACGGAAACGCGGCAGGGGCCTATCTCCGATGCGCTCGGCCGGTTTGGTGAGGGTCGGGACCGTGGCAATGACCGCGGCATTTTTGGTGGCGATGGGTTCGGTGGCCGGGGTCCGTTCGGTGGCGACGGCCCGCTCGGCGGTGACGGTCTCGGCGGGGACGGTCCCTTCGGCGGTGACGGCCCGCTTGGGGGGGATGGCCTCGGCGGTCGCGGACCCCTCGGGGGTGACGGCCGGGTTGGGGCGGGTGGCCAGGGCCGTGCCGGTCGCCTCGTGGGG
>JBHJGY010000003.1:0-17496 GCA_050331335.1 Pikeienuella sp. | reverse complement strand
GCCTCAGGGCGCGAGATGCGTGCATTGCCGGTGGGACAGCCCCGCGATGCACCAGCCGAGATCGCGCCCGATGGTCGCGCCGTCCGGCTTGGCAAAGAGCCAGCGCGCTTCGACGCGCCTGCCGTCGGACAGAACGGCGGTGGCCAGGCACCATCGCCAACGGCTGGCCGGGTTGGGCTGACCGATGAAGCCTGTCTCGACGACGTCCTCCCAGGAAAGCACCCGCGGGCCCCCGAGCCGATCGGCCGCGGCCATGATCTCCGCCAGGACGCCCGGCGCGTCGCACGCGATACCCGGAACGGGAGGGCGCATCTGCGGCGGCAGAGGTTTCGGCGCCGGCGGGCTCGCGCAGGCACCGAGCCCCAGGCTCACGAGGAGCAGGACGCAGGTCCGACCCCGAGATCTGCCCCGGTGTGGCGCTGGTTCTCTCACACCGCGTGCCATCTCCGCCCCTTCCGCGCCCCGGTCGTGCCGCCGGGGTTGATCCTAGGTCCTGAGGGTCTGCCTGTGCGACCCGCGCGAGACAACTGATACACCCCCAGACATCATCCCGACACAGCCAGCCCCCATCTTGCTCTCAACG
The DNA here is from genome assembly GCA_050331335.1 of Pikeienuella sp. Classification (GTDB taxonomy): domain Bacteria; phylum Pseudomonadota; class Alphaproteobacteria; order Rhodobacterales; family Rhodobacteraceae; genus Thermohalobaculum. Next base: position 16,913 of record JBHJGY010000003.1, on the reverse strand, counting down.
GCACGGGGCGGCGGCTGGCCTGCCCGAGCGCCAAGAGATCGGGGTCAGGCACCCCGCACAGCATCCCTCGCCAGCAATGCCCCCCGGCGGTTCCGACCGGCGGGGGGCGACGTCCCCCACCGAGACCGTGCTGGCTCAGGCGCTGACGGTGCCCATGCCGCGATCGGTCTTTCTCAACCCATAATCCCGGCCCGGTCGCACCGCATCAATCGGGTCGGTCGCATCGCATGCATCTGGTCGGCGCGGGGAACGCGCCCCGCTCGGCGGGCGCCCGCTGGGTGGCGAGAACCTCGGCGAGCCGCCAGCGGCTCACTCGGCCGCGGTCGCGCTGGCGGTCGAATGAGCCGCCTCCGCCTCCCGTTGCTGGGCGAGCTTGCGCTTGTAGCCCGACTGCAGAATGTCAACGAGCACCAGCACGGCGACCGAGAAGTAGAAGGTGGTCTTCGACATCGGCTCGACCGGATAGCCGAAGAGATGCAGATGGGGTTCCGCTGCATGTCCCGCCTCGCCGATCAGCACAACGCCCACGATCAGCAGGATGAAAAGGCCGAGCACCTCGTATTTGCGGTTGTTGCGGATAAATTCGGAGACCGTATCGGCGAGCAGCAGCATCCCGGCGCCTGAGATGACGATGGCCAGCGCCAGCAGCGCGAAGAGATCGGTGATCGCCAGCGCCGAGAGGATCGAGTCGAAGGAGAAGATCAGGTTCATCAGCACGATCATCGCGACCACGGAAACCGCGGATTTGGGGGTCGCGGAACCGGCTGTCTCCGGATCGTCGAGCTTGAGCAGATGATGGATCTCCTTGACGGCGGTGTACATCAGGAAACCGCCGCCGAGCACGAAGATCACGGTAGAGAAGTTGACGCCGCCCTCGATCACCCCTGGGATCGCGAAGACATAGAAGGGGGCGGCGAGCGCTTCGATCAGGTGGATCATCACGAAGAGGAGCACGACGCGAAGCGCGATCGCGATGAGAATCCCGGCCCGGCGCACGCGGGCCTGCAAGTGCGCCGGGGCGCGTCGGCTTTCAATCGAGATGTACAGCAGGTTGTCGAAGCCGAGCACAGCCTGCAAAAAGATCAGAACGGCGAGGTTGAAGAGGCTTTGTAGGGTGAAAAGATCGGCCATGACGGGCTCCGCGTCGCTGAGGACCTCGCTGTTCTATCCCAGCGTCAGCTGCGGCTCAAGGCGGCACCCGTGACCCGGGCCGACGCCATGCCCATTGTCTGGACGGTCGGCTATGCGCAGGCATCCCTCGCGGCGGTGCTCGCCGATCTCACCAGTGTCGGGATCGAGCTCCTCGTCGACGTCCGGGCGGTGGCTGCGTCGCGCCGGGCGGGCTTTTCCAAGACCGTGCTGCGGACGAGCCTCGAAGCGGCGGGGATCGGCTATCTGCATCTGCGTGGCCTCGGGACCCCCAAACCGGGGCGGGACGCCGCCCGTCGCGGCCGGGTGGCCGAGATGCGCGCGATCTACGCGGCTCACCTAGAAACACCGGCGGCAATGACCGACTGGTGGCGGCTGTGCGATCTGGTGCCCGAGCGGCGGAGCGCGCTGCTCTGCTACTGCGCCAGCGCCGCGGGCTGCCATCGTCGCGTCATCACGGAGCGGCTGGAGATGGCGTTGGGCGTCGTCGTGGTCGATCTCTGATCCGGTGCCCAACTCCGCTGCCGCGCCGCCACAGCGCATCGCCCTCAGCAGGCGATGGCGACGAAGACGCAGGTGCCGATTACCGCGCCATGGCGGCAAAGCCCGATCGCTTCGATCCGCGGGCGCAATTCCGAGCGCGCGGCGGCGGTGAGCCGCTCCTGCACGGCGCGGGCGGCTTCGGGCGTGGCCATGGGGCCGATGGTCTGGGTGCAGCGTCCACCGGCGGCGCTGAAGGCCGGGACCGCCTCCGCATGCAGCACCTTTTCCGGAAAAGGCGGCCGCTGCGGGTCGGGGGCCGGCGCGAGATGGGCGCCGCCGAGACCAAGCGGTCCGGCGACGGTGAACGCGAGCAAGCTGGCGGCAAGCATCGGCGAGGTCATCGGCGGTCTCCTCTCTCTCCGGCCGCGGCAAGGCGGCCGCTCGGCCGGCCTGGTCCGGCCGTCTCGGTTGGGCCCCTGCGGTGGGCCGGCGACTTATGGCTTGAAATGATGGGCGCGGACCCATTTTCGCCACGGTTTTGCCACGACCGTGCGGCCAGCCTGCGTCGCAAACGTCTCCCGTCTATGTCGGGCCGGGTTTCGTTTGTATCAGCGGAGAAGCTTAACCAGGCCTTTGGCGCGTGTGGGGATCGGGGGCGGCGCGTTGCGCGCCTCCCGCTGCCCGGTTATGCAGGCGGCGCCGGCCCCGTAGCTCAACTGGATAGAGCACCGGACTTCTAATCCGACGGCTGCAGGTTCGAGTCCTGCCGGGGTCGCCAATCGAGCTGCGGCAGTGCGTCGCTAAGTATCTAAAATAAAATGATTTCTTTAAGGTTGAGTGACGTGGGTTTGACTGGATTGTAGAAAAGCCTTCCGCATAGCCGTCAAAACGCGGCGGGAGGTTGCGATTGGTCTCACCCGGCCCAGCGGCGGGCGCTGACTTTGTTACGTGAAGCGGGTGGCCAAGCGCGTCGCCCATCTCGACCCGCGGGTGGCCCTTGCGACGACGCACGGCAGGTCGTGCCAGCCGGTGCACGGGACACGATCCGGTCGATACATGCTTCGAACAAGACGTTCGACTCGAAGAGCAGCGCGGGACCGTCGATGGTTCCCGCGCTCGTCTGCTGTTGCCGGTCAGATAGAAAGAGGCGCGCGAGAGACAGGAGATCGCGCCAACGACGATTGATGCGGTCCAGGACGATCCGGTCCCAGCAGATCGTTCAGCCGCGGCAAGAGCGCCTTGCTCGCGCCGCCGACAGACTTCGCCATCGACGCAATTCGCCACTCATGATACCCGTTTAAGTTGTGCGTAAGTGTTTTCCGAGAAAACGATTCACGGCCTGGCGCTGGGTGCGGGACGGGTCGCCGGCAATCCATGTGGGAACAAGGGTGCGCGCAATGCAGGATATTCTTTGGTCTGATTTTCGGATGCCCGACGGGTCGCATCCGGGCCCTGACGATGTGGTCATCGTCGACTCCGACGTCCGGCTGATCTTCGACGAGACCGACGGTCCGGTCCGGATCAAGGCTCTGGTCGTCTATGGCGAGTTCACGGTTGCCGATGACATCCCGGAACCGCTCGAACTCACCACCGACTGGGCGCTGGTCGCCGGCAATGGGCGCTTTGAGGTCGGCACGCCAGCCGAGCCCTTCGAAGGCGACTTCACGCTAACCCTCGCCGGCAAGGACACCAGCAACACTGTCGATTTGCGCGACTACCCGGACGGATGCGACACGCCGCCCGACCAGTGCCCGGTGACCGGCGGCAGCACCTGCCACTGCGGCGATGCGGATGGCGGCCACGCCCACCATGTCATCGAGAACAACAACGCCTTCCTCATGGCCATGGGCGAGGGGGCGACGATCAGCATCCACGCCGACGACGCGGCGAAGGAAAGCTGGACCCAACTCGACGGCACCGCCGAGGCAGGGGCCACCACGCTGACCTTTGCCGCCGCGACCGGCTGGGAGGTCGGCGACCGGATCGCCGTCGCCTCAACCGATTTCGACACGAACCAGGCCGAAGAGTTTACGATCGTCGCGGTCTCGGAAGGCGGGCGCATGGTGACGCTCGACCGGCCGCTGGAGTACATTCATTACGGCCAGGTCGACATCTACGACGATACTGACGGCGACGTGCACGAGCTCGACATGCGCGCCGAGGTGCTGCTGCTGAGCCGTGACGTCACGATCCAGGGCGATATCGACTATAACGATAGCGTGCCGCTCAACGAACAGGCCGACCAATACGGCGGCCACACCATGATCATGCATGGCGGCGAGATGTATATCTCGGGCGTGGAATTCGCCTATATGGGCCAGGCGGGCGTCCTCGGCAGCTACCCGGTCCACTGGCATCTGTTGGACGATGTGAGCGGGCAGTACGTCAAGAACAGCTCGGTTCACCACAGCTTCAACAAAGGCATCACCGTTCACGGCACCGACCATGCCGTGGTCGACAATAACGCGGTCTACGAGACCATCAGCCATGGCATCTATCTCGAAGGCTTTGGCAATACCGAGAACGAGGTGACCGACAACGCGGTCCTCGGGGTTCGCCATGTCGGGCGCTTCGGCGAAATCGAGGGCGCGCATGACGACACGCCGTCCGGGATCTACACGCAGGACTCCAACAACGTCATCACCGGAAATCATGTCGGCGGCTCCGATCAACATGGTTTCTACTTAAACTTCAACAAGCGGCGCGCCGATTTCTCCTGGGGCACGTTCGAGGACAATACCGCCCACACGATCGAAGGGCGCGGGATCTACGTCAACGGACCGGTGACGCAGGATTGGACCGTTTCCGGCTTCACCGTCTACAAAGCCGATCAGGGCATCTATGCGCGGAATTCGGGCGGCGTGTTCACCGACTCTGTCTTCGCCGAGATGGGCACGAACGCGCGCTTCCGCGAGAATCAAACGCTCGAGAACAGCCTGATCGTCGGGCGCTCGAACAACAAGGGCACGCCCACGACCGACCGCGAGATCGAGGAAGGCCGGACCCTGCCGGGCACCCACCGCGACGACCGACCCGACCAGGACAACGACTTCGAGGGCGCGCAGCTCTATGACGGGCCGGGCTCGTTCAGGAACGTCATGTTCAGCGACTTCACAGGCAAAGACAACGCGTTGGTGGGGTCGAACTCGGTTCAGAACTCGGGCAGCCACGCGGTCGAGGGTCTGACCTGGAACAATGTCGACGAGGCCAACAAACTGGCCTTCGGCGGCGGGGCGACGGATACCTCGTCCTTCGCGCGCGCCATTCTCGATGTGGACGGCAGCCTGAGCGGCACGCCGGGTGCGTTGGTCTACAAGAAGATCGGGCGGGGAGCGACGGAAGGCTTCTCGTCCGGCGAAGACTATGAGATCCGCGATGACTGGCGCGCGGTCATCACCACATCGGGCGAGCAGAGCGCGACGGTGCGCTTCAACCTCAGCGGCACCGAGAAAGCGGTCGCAAGCGAAGATTACACCAAGAGCCCGTTCGAGACCTTCAACCTCGTCCGCTCCGACGGCGAGCGCGCCGATGGGATCCGCCGCGAAGCACCGGTCTATTCCGAATACGGTTATGAGCTGGAATACACGGGGCTGACGCACCACGAATTCCGGATCGAGCTCTACGATGCCGATCCGGACCAAGCCATCACCATCGATCTCGGCCCGCTGCCCGACACCTCGCAGGTTTGGGTGGTGGACTGGAACAGCTACGACAAAGCGCAAAGAGATTGGCAAGGCGCCGATCATTGGGAGGCGCGCGAGGTCTCCTCGATGGCGATGCTCGAAGCCTCTCCCGACACGGCGGTGTTCCGCGATGCCGAGGGCCATGTGCACATCAAGCTCGTGGCCGAGATGTCCGGCGGGCGGTGGCTGCAGCCAGGGGTCGCCATGACGGCGCATTCGGGCGTGACGGTGATGGTCGACACCTCCGCGGATCTCGACCTCGACGCGCTCATCTTCGACGACCCGGTTCCCGACGATGGGTCAGGGCCGCGTCCGCCCGCCAACGCGGACCCCGAGGCCATGGACGATGCACTCGCGCTCGAAGCCGCGGCGACGGGCCGGATCGACGTGATCGAAAACGACAGCGACACCGATGGCGACACCCTGACGGTCACCGGGCTGAGCGTGCCGGACGGCCTCGATGCCTCGGTCCTCGACGATGGCGAGACGATAGAAATCACCGCCGAGGCCGGGTTCACGGGCGAGGCGGTCGTTGTCTACGAGATCTCCGACGGCAATGGCGGCACCGACACCGCCGAGATCCGGGTCACCGTCGCCGAGCCGGCGCCGCAGAACCGAGCTCCCGAGGCTAATCCGGACACGCTCGAGATCGATCTGCTCGGCGAGGCCACGGTCGCCGTCCTCGCCAACGACACCGACCCCGACGGCGATGAGCTTTCCATCACCAGGGTCTGGGCATCGGATGGGCTTGCAGCCGTGACCGACGGCGCCGCGGTTCGCGTCGTGGCGGATCGCTCGTTCACCGGGACCGGCACCGTGGTCTACGAGGTCGAGGACGGGCGCGGCGGCACCGACAGCGCTGAGATCGCGGTGAACTTGCGCGCGAGTGAGCCGGTCGAGATCGTGCTCGAGCTTTGGGACGGGCGGGATGACACACTGATCGGCACGCTCGAGGACGCAGCGGTCCTTAGCCTTCCCGCCGACACGCTGGACGCCCTGACCATCACCGCGCGCGGCGTGGGCGCGCCGGTCGAGAGCTTCTCTGTGACCCTCAATGACGTTCCGATCGGCGTCGACAACACCGAGCCCTATGCCCTCTTCGGGGATAATGGCGGCGATCTCGTGGGCGGCGGCCTCGCCGCGGGGCGTCACAGCCTCACAGTGACCGCATATAGCGACAACGGCGCCGGCGGGGCGGTCCTCAGCATGAAGACGATCGCGTTCGACCTCGTGGAAGACGGCGTGCCCGATGAACTGCCGGTCCCGGCGGATCTCGCCGTGACGCTCAGCGCGGGCGACGGTGCGGCAGTCACCATCCGCGCGGACGAGCTCGGTGAGGACCCCGAAGGTGTTGCGCTCGTTGTGAGCTCTGTTGCCGAGCCCGAAGTCGGGCGCGTCGAGATCGCGGACGATGGCAGCACGCTGACCTATGTGCCGGAGCCAGGCTTCGTGGGCGCCCTGGAGCTCGAGGTGGCGTTCTCCGAGGCCGGCGCCGCACCCGGCCGCGCGACCACGACCGTCACGATCGAAGTGGAGGAGGCCGACCCTGCCGAGCCGGCCGCGCCGATGTTCGAGGCGGCGTTCTTCACAACCGATCGGATCTTCGACCGGGAGATCACCCCGCTCTTCGACGGCGCGGTGCTCGATGCCGGCGTGTTCGGCCGCAACGCAGAGGCGACCATCGCGATTTTCCTGGCCGAGGGCGCGCCGGAGATCGGCTCTTTGCAGCTCGTCTATAACGAGCACAGCCAGATCGAGAACACGGAGCCATATGCTCTCTTCGGCAACTGGGGCCCGAACTATCTTGGCGGCACGCGTTTCGAGCCCGGCAGTCACGAACTGGAGGTCACGGCTTTTGCCGAGCCGGACGGGGCCGGGGCGGTGCTCGACCGCTATGTTCTGGAGTTCGAAGTCCTGGTTTAGGGCGCCGCTGATCCGTCCATCGAGTGCCCGGGACATCCCTCGGTCGTCGGCCAGTGGCGCAGGTGCAGCGGCGTTCTTTCAAGGTGAGCTCGGCTCTCTGACATCGCGGACCGACGCGCGAAGCGTGAAGCTCTGGGCCGACGGCCGTGACCCAGCTTGATGACATGAAGAGTATTTCGCCCTGGGCTCCAACTCCAATCGCCCGCTTGCGACCCGCGTTGGGCCGAGCCTTGAGATTGCGGCAGTGCCCGTGGGGACGCGGGAGCAAAGAAAGTGACAAGCCGACGCCGAGCTCCTTGCAATACCCTTGACGGTTGAGTGCAACCCGAAAAACATCAAGTGCGAGGGTCATCAGGTTGGCCAAGTCAGTGCAGAGACGCGCAGCGCCGCAAGGCGCTTGTGCCCGCCGGAGGATCGGCCATGAAGAGCGCATCGCAGATCACCCTGACCAAGGCTTGGTGGAAAAAGGAAGCGCCGGACGGGCTCAAGAAGTCGGCCTCCGCTTTTGAGAAAGCCCTGGACGAGTATGCCAAAGCGGAAGCTGGCCTCGAGAAGGGCAAGCCCGACCAGGCCGCCAGGGCGTTCGAAGCGGCGCTCTCGTCGCTCGAATCTGCCGGCAAGCAGGTTGCCACCGAGGCCAAGGACCTCGAGAAGAAAGAGAAAGACAAGAAGAAGAAAGCGGACCTCGCCAACACCCAGGCGGTGATGGAGAAGCCGCTCGCGAAGGAAATCGCGGCGGCGCGCAGCAAAATCGAGGAGGTCAGCGACGCAGCCCCGGGCGATTTCGTAAGCGCGGCCGCCCATGCGCAATTCGTCCGGAAATGGGCGGGCAAGATCAAGCGCGGCTCTGTGAGCTTCGCCATCGGCCTTCCGAGCGCGGACCCTGCGGATATGCGGTTCAATTTCCATGCATCGAAAGACGGGCGCAGTCTCGCCAGCGTGCTGAAGAGCGCGGCGAAGGCGAAAAAGACCACATTTGGGCGCGCCGGCGCCCTCGCACTCGCGGAGGATGTGGGCGACGAGGATGCGACGGCCCGCACGCTCTGCCTCGATCTCGAGGGGCCCCGCATCCCCGGCCTTGCCAAACGCGTCCGGTTGATGCTGAAGGCGCTCGGCATCTCGCAGTTCGGCAAGGTCCAGGTTCTCGAAGGGGGGGTCGAGGTCGATGCGGCCGATGACGATCTGTCGGACGAGGCGCCGATCGACGCGCTGGACCTCGAGGAGGGCGATCCGCTCGAGCAACAGTGGAAGACACGCAAGGCCGAGGCCTTCCCGCAAATCCAAGCCGTTCTGAAGTCGGACCGTCCCGATCTCGAAGCGCTGAAGTCGCTGGCGCGCAAGATGGCCGCGGCTGAACGGGCGCAAGATTGGGCGGGGGCGCTCGAGGCCCTCGAGGTCCTCATTGCGCCGGCAAAGGGCGCGCCGCCCGTTACCGCAGCGGAGAACGAACGCCTCGAACGGCTCTTGCCGGACGAGTTGATCAAGACCGACCTGACCCTCGGCGATATGAAGGAGCTCTTCAGCAAGGATTACATGGTGCGGTTGAAAGACCTGCCGTTCAAAGGCGTGGGCGATCCGACGCTGAAGCAACTGATGCGCGAGGTTGACAAAGGTGTCGCCGGTCCGCGGCGCACCGAGGTCATGGCGGCCCTGGCGCGGATCGTCGGGGTTCCGCCGACGGCTGAAAAACTCGATGTTGACTATGGCCGTTTTGTCATCGTTCGCAAGCAACAGAAGGTAAACGGCATCAACAGCGACAAATCCGTGCCCGCGCTGGATGAAGGAAAACACCCCGAGTTCATGGCCTCGCGCGGACAGTTTATCTGCGGAAAGGTGCTTGGTGATGCATTCGGCATTCACGAGGTCTTTGCCGCGCTGCTGACCCCAACCGGTGGGCTGGTCGGCCCCGGCAATTGGCTCATCCCGGGCGTCGTGACCGCCGGACACCTCGCGCCGGACAACCCGGTCGCGCTGCATGGCTCGGTGCACGATGCCGCGGGGTACCTGCTGACCTTCCACGGCGATGGCCCGGGCTACAACTACCGCGAGAACAAGCTCGAGTTGCTGAGCACAAAGAGCCCGCTCTCGGGTCAAATCAGCGGCATTGTGTACTGGATCGGCGAGGCCGGCGACGAGTTCCTCATCCGCCGGGTCGAGGCCGTGGTTCTGGCCGTCGAGAAGAAGCTGAAAGCGGCGCGCACCGCGGTGGCCGATGCGATCGACGGTTTGCTGTCCAAGGCGTTGTCGACCTCGCGCCGCGCCTTCGAGACCGCGCAGAAGATCTCCGATCGGACCGAAGAGGCGGTTCTGGAGGTCGTGGACGCCATCCAAGAAGCGCAAGAGCGCGTCGAACGCACCGCCGTCGAGACCCTTCGTGCCGCAACCCGCCGCTGCAAAAGCCGGATGCGGGACAAGGCAAAGCGCAAGTTCGAGGCCGCCTGGGCCTATATCCGGAGTTGATCCATGGCCACGACCGAGCTTCACCCGTCCGAACTGGCCTACGCCTTCGCCTACGCCAAAGCCGATGAGATCATCGGATGGGGCATGGAGCCGTTCCTGCCCCCGAGCGAAGGGGCCGGCGACCCTACCGAATGGCTGAGCACAGGCGAAGAGCGCCTGATTGCCGGAGGGCGCCTGCTGGGCAAGCCCGGGTCCGGTCTCAACTTCGCCGAATCCCTGTCATCGGCCGTGCTCGCCTTGGTGGATCCGGGGGTGGTGTTGCTGGCGCAACGCAAGGAAGAGGACGGGGTTCGCACCCTGACCGTACATGCGGCCGGCGTCGATTTCATCGGCCTCACATGCCGGCCCGACGGGACCTTCGAGATGATCCGATACGCAGAGTTGACCGCGGCGGCCGGGGCCTGTTCGAGCTTCGTCGGCGCCGCATTGGCCCCGCTCGAGAGCGAGGCCCGCATCGAGACCAATCACCAGCTCTTGTCCAAGCTCCAACAACTCGCGGCCGCTGGCCGGGAGGACAAGTTGGTCGGCGCACTCGTCAAACTCGGCGCAGCGAAGGCCGACGCGGCCTCGGCCGCCCGCGCCCTTGCCGACCCCGCGGTCGCGGGTGTTGTCAGCGTTCTCTACTGCGCGAACAACGAAGTGCAAGACGCAGAGACCTTCACCGTGCTGACGACCGCAGAGGACGACACCTGGATCGTGTTCCCCCCTGCCGAGATCGACGGGCCGATGGTCCTGGAGCGGTGCTCCGTCAGCGCCTTGACGGCTCGGATCGCCGTTGGCATCGCCGCGCGCCTCGCACCCACCGGATGACGGGCGGGCCGCGCGGCGCCGGGCCAGGGCCCCGTCACCTCCCCGCGCCGCGCTTTCGGGTGCGGGTCCAGGCCGAGACGCTCACGGCCGGGTTTGAGTGCCCCCGCTGAACTGGTCCATCCACTGGGAGAGGATTATCCCGCATTCAGAAGGACCAAGAGATGGCGGGGAAGCGAGACAAGCCGGAAGAGCTGAGCCCCGCGCGCCGCCGGCGATGCATCGAAAGCGTGCGGCGGACGCTGGCGCGACGTCTTCGGGTCGCTCAAGACCGAGATGGTCCACCGCGCCGAGTTCCGCACCCGCCGCGACGCGAAGGCCGCGCTCTTCGCGTACGTCGCGAAATTCTACAACCGACAGCGCCGCCATTCCCGCATCGGCTACCGGACGCCCGAGCAGGCCAGGATCGAGATGACCCACGCCAAGGCCGCATGGTGAACAAGCGCCCAGTCCGGCTTTCAGGGCGCAAGCGCGGTCTACAGGATCAGCCTCAGCCCCGGTCCGGCCGCGAATACCCCCGTGAGCGGCAACGGTGCCGCTCGGCCGCCAGCGATTTCCCGCCCCGTGGTGTAATGCGGTGCAATCAGGGCCTGCCAGCGGGCCAGGCGGGCCGCATCCGGTGGGCCTGCGCGCAGATGGAAGCAGACGGGGGTGCGCGCCGACAGAAGGCTCGGCATTCCCGAGAACACCTCGACCTCGTGGCCCTCGACATCCATCGACACGAGCCCGACCTCGCCTGGCCGGATCCGGTTTTGGCCAAGGATGTCGTCGAGCCGCGCCGCGGCGATGCCCGGCGGCGCTGCAGTGCGGCTGCGCTCGGTCCGCGGCTCGGCGGGCGCTGACATCTGGGCGCCGATTTCGGGCGGTGCGGGGCCGGAACGGTCCGAGGCGGCGATCTGGAGGGCGAGCGCCACCTCCTCAAGTCGGTTCAGCGCGATGTTACGGCGCAGATACTCGGCGTAAGCCGGTTCGGGCTCGAGCGCGATCACCCGATCGACATCCTCGCGCAGCGCGGCATGCAGCGTCTGGGCGCCGAACCTTGCCCCGAGCTCGACGATCACGCCGCCGCGCCAACGCCCCTCCGCGGTGAGGGCCGCGATTACCGCCTCCAGGGCCCGCCCTTCGGTGCGCGCTTCCGCTGCGAGATCGGCTCCGGCCTCCGTCCCGAGGGCCGGGCGCCACATCAGCATGTCGCCGCAATCGAGCAGCACGTCGCCGCGCCGCAACGCGATCGGTCCCAGCGCGCCGCCAGAGGCCCGGCGCGCCTCGTCGAGCAGGAGCGTGCGGGCCGCTGGGCCTTCGCCGGCGGCCAGGACACCCAGTCGAATGAGCTGCCGGGCGAGCCAACCCGCGCGCCGGGCACCCGGTGTTGCGTCCTGGCCATCCCGATCGTCGGTCGAACCGACCTGCGGCCTTCGACGGGGGGCCTTCATCCGCGCCATCCCGCCGGTTCTCGACTGCAGTCACCGCGCGTTCGAGGTTTTTGGCGTTTCAGCCTTAAAGGGATCATTCTGCGCCTCCCGTTTGAGCGCGCCGCCATGCGTTGGGCGAAGCCGGGGCCGCTGCCCTGCGCTCCACGCTCGACTTTCTTCTCCGACTTATCCGAGCCCTTGGCGCCCAACAACTACCCCTCCAGGGTTCGCCGCCGAGCCTCGCTCCGACTTTTTTCTGACGCAGTGCACAAGCCCTCTTGCGCCCCAAGGGGCGAAATGTCAGGAACGGTTTTGAGACTGATTTTGTATGAATGTTGCGCCAGCTCCAGTGGCGGAGGGCGGCGCGGCCAAGGGGGAGACGGCGATGGACGGCGCACAGGATGGCCCGCTCAAAGAGCTTTACGAGATTGGCGAGATCCCGCCGCTCGGCCATGTGCCGGCGCGAATGCATGCGTGGGTGCTGCGCCGCGAGCGCCATGGCGAGCCCGATCAGGCGCTGCAGATCGAGGTGGTCGACACGCCCGAAATCGACAGCCACGAGGTGCTGGTCCTCGTGATGGCGGCGGGCGTCAACTACAATGGGGTCTGGGCGTGCCTAGGCCAGCCGGTATCGGTCTTCGACGGCCACAAGGCGCCTTATGCGGTGATCGGGTCGGACGCCGCCGGCATCGTGTGGAAGGTCGGCGAGAAAGTCACCCGCTGGAAGGTCGGCGACGAGGTGGTGATCCACTGCAACCAGCACGACGGCGACGACGAGGAGTGCAACGGCGGCGATCCGATGTTCTCGCCGAGCCAGCGGATCTGGGGATACGAGACCGCGGACGGCTCTTTCGCGCAGTTCACCCGCGTCCAGGCCCAGCAGCTCATGGCTCGGCCCAAGCACCTGACCTGGGAGGAAAGCGCCTGCTACACGCTGACGCTGGCCACCGCTTACCGGATGCTGTTCGGCCACCGCCCGCACATCCTCAAGCCCGGCGACAATGTGCTCGTCTGGGGCGCGTCGGGGGGTCTCGGCTCTTTCGCGATCCAGCTTTGCAACACGGCTGGCGCCAACGCGATCGGCGTGATCTCCGACGAGTCCAAACGCGACTTCGTCCTAGAGATGGGCGCGAAGGGCGTGATCAACCGCAAAGAGTTCGGCTGCTGGGGCGCGCTGCCGACGGTGAACAGCCCCGAGTACAAGGCGTGGTTCGGCGAGGTCCGCAAGTTCGGAAAGGCGATCTGGGAGATCACCGGCAAGGGCGTCAATGTCGACATCGTCTTCGAGCACCCGGGCGAGGCGACGTTTCCGGTCTCGACCTTCGTGTGCAAACGCGGCGGCATGGTGGTGATCTGTGCGGGCACGACAGGCTTCAACTGCACCTTCGACGTGCGCCATATGTGGTCGCATCAGAAGCGGCTCCAGGGCTCGCATTTCGCCAATCTCAAGCAGGCGAGCGCGGCGAACAAGCTGATGGTGGAACGCCGGCTCGACCCCTGCATGTCCGAGGTTTTCCCCTGGGCCGATATCCCGCAGGCCCACATGAAGATGCGCAAGAACGAACATAAGCCAGGCAACATGGCGGTGCTCGTCTCGGCACCCGTGACCGGCCTGCGCACTGTCGAGGATGCGCGCGAGGCCGGCCCCCGCTGAGGCGTCCGGCCGGGAGCGATCTGCGGGGCTGCGCACAGCGCGCGACCCTGCTTTTTTCGAATTTGGGCGGAATTTCGATTGAAACTTTTGATCAGCCAATCCACCATATGTCGGGAAAATTTGGAGTTATGACATGAACAAACATCTGCTGATCGCCGGCGTGGCGCTTGTGATGACTGGCGGGGTGGCGCAGGCGGTCTCCGTGACCGCGACGACCGGGGACCTTCTGATCTTTGCGGGCGGAACGAACGCCGAGGGCCTTCAAAACCTCGATCAATCAGGTCGTGCGTCAACGGCGCCAATCACGCGGACGCTCACCGGCCTGACGCCCGGCCCGGTCGGCGATGTGACCGTGACCTTCACCGCCGCCGGTGATTTTAATGTCGGATCTTCAGAGAATGTTGCGCTTGCCATCGATGGGGTGGATTTGGGCGTTTTTCTGAACAGCAATCCCACCGACGATCTGTTCGACAATGCCAGCTTCGGCGATCGCGGTCGTGCTAATGCTTCGAACGGCCAGCGGTCCGCGTCCGCCAGTGTGGATCTTGGCGCGGCCCTGGCCGACGGAACGCTCGATCTTGTGTTTACGTTTGGGAGTGGCGTGGACGATCTTGAGGGGACCGATTTCCTGCGCGTCGATCTGGAGTACACAGCGTCCGACACGGCGGTGGTGCCGCTCCCGGCCACCGCGCCGCTGCTGCTCGGCGCGCTCGCGCTCGGCGGGTTTGTCCTCAGACGCCGCGGCTGACACCCCGATCCGTGTCGACCGGTGGGGCAGCCGCCCGAGGCCCCACCCAGACACCCGCCTGCAGCCGCCGCGCGCGCCTGCCTCACCATGCCGCATCTCTCCTGCAGTAGTCGAACGCGTCGGCCGACCCAAACGGCCCTGGCCGCGCGTCTCTTCGGGCTTCGGGACAGTGCGCGCAGGCGCGGCCGGAGGCCCCCGCGCCCAAGCTCGCGCTGAGCGACCGGTAAGACCCGTGCCCGTCGACCCGGGGTGCGGGCCCGGCCGATCTTCTCAGAGCCGCCCGCCGCCCATCAGCAAAAGCCGGGCCGCTTCGGCCTCGACCGGGTCGAAATGCGCGCTCTTTGGGTCCTCGAGCAGCCGGATTAGCCCATAAGCCGCCTCGAGATAGCCCTGTCTGAGGGCCCGGCGGTAGAGCCTGAACGCGCGAGACTTGTCCTGCGCGACCCCGAGCCCCGTATGGTGGAGCTGGCCGAGGATGTAGAGCGCGGCCGCGTTGGCATGGCCTGCGGCGGTGACGAGATGCGCCCGCGCCGCCTCGGGTCGGCCCAGCTTGATGAGGGCCCGGGCCAGCTGGAGGTGATGCCGGGGCCTCGTGCCGGGCGCGGCGACCGCGGCCTGGCAGGCTTGCGCAGCGGCATTGGCTTTCATGTCGCGCAAGCGGACCGGCGGCGCCGAAGCGCTGCCGTCATTTGTGGCGGCCAATCGGTCGCATAATGCGCCGGGATCGCGGTCTTCAGCGACGGCCTTGGCGGTTGCCGGGCCCGCGGCCAGCACGGCCAAGAGGGCGAAGCCGGATATTGAGATGCGGATCGTTGCCTGTTTCATGACAAGATCGTCACGTTTCCAACATCGTTTTGCAATATAAATGTCATGAAAATTCATCGGTGCTGAGGGTGGTAGCCCTGCACTCCGGCCCGTGGCAGGCTGCGCGCCATGAGACGCGATGGCGTGAGCCAAGGAACAGGCGGCCCGCTGCGGGCGGCTGCAACGGAAGGCCCAGGCGGTGCGGTGGGCGATCTGCTGGGCATGGCGGCCGGGCCGGCCGAGGCTGACGGTTCGGCGCTTCCCCCGCTATCGGCGGATCAACAAGCCGCCTGGGATGCGGTCTCGGCACGGCTCGCTGCACAGGGGATCGATCTCGCCGCGGCTCGGGCAGAGACCAAGGCGGCACGCCCGGCTGAGGCCGAGGTGCTCGCGGTCGCGGGAAAGGCGGGCTCGGGCAAGACAGTGCTCCTGGCGGGTCTCGCGGCGGCCCTCGCCAAGGCCGGGGTGGCCCCGGTGACCCCTGACTGGGAGAGCCGGCGTTACCGAAAAGGGCGCTCGGCGGCGGTGCTCGCACCGACCAACAAGGCCGCCTCCGTCTTGCGGGCAAAGGGCGTGCCGGCGACCACGCTGCACCGCATCCTCTACACTCCGGTCTACGATCCCGAATTCGAGAAGATTGCCGAATGGCTCGAGGATGCGCAAAAGGCCCGCCCAGAGACCGACATTCTCGCCGCTGATGCCTTGGAGCGTGCACGGCAGGCCTTTTCCGAGCATGGCTCCGTTCCGGGCGCGCTGGCGGCCGCCGGCGTTCGGGGGGCGGATTTCATCACCGGCTGGACCCGCCGGCAGGATCCTCTCGATATCGCTCTGGTTGACGAGGCCTCGATGTTGGAGGCGCGCCAACTTCAGGATCTCAAGGCGCTGTTCGCGCTGATCATCCTGTTCGGTGATCCCGCCCAGCTGCCGCCGGTGCAGGCGAAAGGCGGCATGATCTTCGACGAACTACCGACGCCGGCGGTGCATCGGCTGGCGCGGGTTCATCGGCAAGAGGCCGACAGCCCGATTCTCGACCTCGCGCACCGGCTCGGTGAGCCCGATCTGGGCTTCGAGGAGTTCGAGCAGGCTGTCGAGCGGGCGGCGGCCGACGACGACAGGGTACGGATCGCCGAGCGAGCGGATGCGGATCTGATGACCGGCAGCCCGGTTCTCGTCTGGCGCAACCGGACACGGGTGCGGCTGATCGGTGCCTTCCGGGCGGCCCATGGCTGCCCGGAGGATGCGCTGAGGCCCGGGGAGCCCTTGATTTGCGACGGGCTCGAATTGCCGCTGAAGCACCGCAAGCGTCGGGTCGAGCTGGAGAGCCGAGGACTGATCAAGGGCGCTCAGGCGCGGTATCTAGGCCCTGGATCGAAGCCGGGCTTTGCGAAAGTCGACGTTGCGGGAACCGAAGAAGGACCGATCTCGGTGGCGGCGATCATCCAGGTCGAGCACCCGGATGCCGAGGAACCACGCGTGATCGCTGCGGCAAGGATGGGAGCGCTCTTCGTCCACGGTGCGGCCTGCACGATCCATAAGGCTCAGGGCTCGCAATGGGCGGAGGTTCAGGTGTTCGCCCCGGATCTGTTCGCCGCGGCTCGGGCTGGGCAGGTGGAGGCGGGGCTCGCCCTTTGGAAGCGACTTGCCTATGTGGCCGCGACCCGAGCCGAGACCAGGCTCCACTGGATGACGCGATACCGGATCTCGCGCCCCGCCGCGCCCCTTGGGGCTGCAGGCGCGGAGCGTTGAGGGCGCGATAGGGGGCGAACGCGGCGCGGGTCCGCCGCCGCCCC
>JBHJGY010000002.1:0-59302 GCA_050331335.1 Pikeienuella sp. | reverse complement strand
GGCCCGGCTGGCCACGCGGGCGCGGCTGCGCCGGCGGCGCGGTCACGGTCGATGTCGTCATCGCGGCCATCGTTATTATTGCGGTCGGTAACGTGGTCGACGTGGTCGCCACGGTCCGACGCAATCCGCGATTAAGGGGGGAATATTGTGGGGGTGCTGTTCTTTAAAAAAATTTAGATACAACGGTTTAGTGGGTGAATATGGCGGAAGGGGTGGGATTCGAACCCACGGAACCTCTCGGTTCAACGGTTTTCAAGACCGCCGCAATCGACCACTCTGCCACCCTTCCTGTGTTGCAGGTGATAGCGCGCCCTCCGCGGAGCCGTCCAGAGGCTGTCCGGCCAGGTCGCGCAACGCTTCAATTCCTTAAGCCAATGCTGTAAGCTTACGCGTAAAAGCGTGGCGCAGACCCGCTCCAATCACGAGGTGGCATCGGCATGACACGGCACACAGCCGCACAGGGGCATATCCTGAAACGTCTGGCGCTTGGGCTGGCAACGGCGGGCGGGCTGTCCGCTTGCGCCGAACTCGCGGCGCATAACGCGAGCTCTGTCGGCGCGGCAGGGCCGCAGGTCAGCCAGGCGGCTGCGGCGGATGCGATCGAGCCGGGGCCAACCGCGCTGATCGATGCGCGGCTTCAGCCTGTGCCCGAGGAGTTCGAGATCGATGACACCGCCGCCTGGGACGGCCAGCGCACGCTGCAGGGCATCTGGGTCGCCCATCCCGCGGCAGAGACTGCGCGGCGCGTGCGCATTCTCAACACCGATAACGGCTATGTGGTCGACGGCGCGCTGTTTCGTCGGGATGGCAGCGGATCTGGTCCGGCGATCTTGGTCTCCTCGGACGCCGCAGCCGCGCTCGGCATGACCCCCGAGCGCGAGGTCACCTTGTCGATCGTGGCCATCCGCCGCGCGCCTGTCCGTCCTTCGCTTGCCGCAGAGGCGGCGCTTCAGCCCCAGGCTGGCGCCGTAGCGACCGCGCCGGCCGAGCCCGAAGAGCGCGAGACGGCGGCGGCAGAGCCGTCGGAGGAGGTCGCGGCCGAGGCCGAGCCGGCGGAAGCGATCCCTGCAGAGCGCGTGCCGACACCCGCCCCAACCGAGCCGTCGGCCGGTCCTGACCGCGTGGCCTTGGCGCCGCCCGAACCGGCACAACGCCCGACCGAAGCGCCGCTGCCGCAGCCGGAGCCGTCAACGGAGGCCGACGCCCCCGCATCAGGGGACAGCACGGTGGCCGGCTTGCGCCGAGCGCCGGGCGACGAGGAAACCGCCGGGTTTGTCGAGGATTGGCCCCTTGTCCGGCAGCCGCCTGCGGCGGGTCAGGCGCTGAGCGGCTCCCAAGTTGCCCCCCAATCGCCGCCGCGCGCGCCGGAGCCGGCCAACCGCCCCGGAGAACCTGCGCCGGCAGCCCAGGTCGCCCGTGGCCAGCCGCGCCCCGAGCCCGAGGAACAACCCTCCGCCCCTGAAGCGGAACCCGAGACGGCGCAGCCCGAGCCGACCCCCGAAGCGGAGGCGGTGACCACACTTGCCCGCGCCGAGCCAGCCCAGGCCGACACGGTTGAGGCGACGCCGGATCCTGAGCCAACCGCTCCCGAGAGCCAGGAGGAGACGCCCGCGAGCCCGCTGGATCGGCCGTTCATCCAGGCCGGCCTATTTGGCGTCGAGAGCAATGCGGAGCGCCTCGTCCGCCTCTTGCAAGACGCAGGCTTTACGGCCGAGGGTCTGCGCGAGACCTATGGCGGGCGCGAGCTGACCCGGGTCAGGGCAGGGCCCTTCATGACCGCAGCAGAGCGTGACCGGGCGCTGCGCGAGATCCGCCGGATCGGGCCGAACGACGCGCTGCCGGTGGCGCGTTAATAGATGGCCTTCTCGCGCCAGATCATCGCCTGCCTGATCGGGCTTGTCATCGCGCTGGGCGCGACCCGGCCCGCCACGGCCATTGAGCAAAGCACCCCGGCGCGCGCGGCGTTTTTGCTCGATCTCACCTCGGGCGCCGTTTTGTTGGCGAAGAACCCGGACCTTCCGGTGCCGCCGGCCTCGATGTCGAAATTGATGACCCTCGATGTTGTGTTCGAAGCGCTCGAAAGCGGGCGTCTGGCGCTCGATGACGAGGTTCGCGTCTCGGGGGTCGCAGCCGGGCTCGGCGGGTCGTCGATGTTCCTGCGCCAGGGCGAACTTGTGAAGATTGCCGACTTGTTGAACGGCGTCATCGTGCAGTCCGGCAATGACGCCTCCGTGGCCTTCGCCGAGGAACTCGCCGGCACCGAGGCAGCCTTTGCCGACCATCTGAACACCCGCGCACGGGAACTCGGCCTGACCAACTCGACCTTCGTCAATGCCACGGGTTGGCCGCACCCCGATCACAAGATGAGCGTGCGCGACCTCGCCATGATTGCCACCCGGATCATTCAACATTTCCCACAATATTACCCGCTGTTTTCGCAGCAGAGGTTCGAGTTCGACGGCCGTGTGCCCGCCAATCATCGGAACCGGAACCCGCTTCTGGGCTTGGGGCTCGGTGTCGACGGATTGAAGACGGGGCACACCGAGGAAGCGGGCTATGGGCTCGTCACATCGGCCAAAAGGGGCGAGCGGCGCATCGTGCTCGTCATCGTCGGTCTTGAGTCGGAGGCCCAGCGTAAGCAGGAAGCGGAGCGGCTGGTGAACTGGGCCTTCCGCGCCTTCGACACCCGCACCCTCTACCGTGCCGGCGAGCCGCTGTTGGAGGCCGAGGTGTGGATCGGCGAGGCGAGCCGCGTCCCGCTCGCCCCGGCCGAGGACGTTGTCGTGACCATTCCGTTCGGCGCACTCGAAGAGCCGATGCCGGTGGCGCGGTTCCGCGAGCCCGCAGAGGCGCCGGTTGCTGCTGGGGATGTGCTTGGCGAGATCACCGTGACGGTCGAGGGCATGGACCCGGTGGCCGTCCCGCTGATCGCCACGCAAGCGGTCGCGCGCGGCGGGTTCTTCGCGCGGATCGAGGCAGCCGCAGCCCTGGTGCTCGGAAGCCTTTTGCCGACCGGCTGAGCTGGTCAGAGCGGGCATGGCTGTCTCGTCAGCGCCGTCCGAGGCGGGCCGCCTCATCACGCTTGAGGGGATCGACGGGAGCGGCAAGTCCACACAGGCCGCTCGCCTCGCCGACGCACTCAGGGCGCGCGGGCTTCCGGTCCTGCTTACCCGGGAGCCGGGCGGAACTCCGGGGGCGGAAGCGATCCGACGGCTTTTGCTCTCGAGCTCGGAGATCTGGTCGCCTGAGACCGAGATCCTGCTCTTCACTGCCGCGCGATGCGACCATGCGGGGCACTTGCTGCGTCCTGCCCTCGCAGATGGACACGTGGTCCTGTGCGACCGCTATCTCGACTCGACCCGCGTCTATCAGGGGACCGATCCGGAACGTCGTGCCTTCATCGACCGGCTGCATCGGGAGACCGTGGCGCTCGACCCGGACCTGACACTGCTTTTCGACATCGACCCAGAACTGGCCGAGGCGCGGCGCGCGGCGCGGGCAGCGGATGCCGATCGCATAGAGGCCCGCGGGATCGACTACCAGGCAGAGCTGCGGGTGCGGTTCCTTAAGATTGCCGGGGCCGAGCCCGCCCGCGTCAAGGTGATCGACGCCGCCCAGCCGCAGGACGGTGTCGCGGCGCAGGCGCTTGCGGCGCTCGACGCGGCCGGCCTCTTCGCTTAGCTCTCCGTTATGGCCTCCGACAGCCCTCCAGAGCCGGACCGGCTCGATTGCGCGCCCCATCCGGCCGAGACCGCACTGATCTTCGGCCAGGATGCTGTGGCGCGCGTCCTTGCGCGCGCTGAGGCGTCCGGTCGGTTGCACCATGCGTGGTTGCTGCGCGGGTTGGAGGGGGTCGGCAAGGCGAGCTTCGCCTATGGGTTTGCCCGGCGGCTGCTGGCAGAGGGCCGAGACCCGGCGCCGGTTGCGGCACGCATCCGCGCAGGCACGGAGCCCGGGCTTCGGGTCCTGCGACGCAGCGTGAACGAAAGCACCGGTCGGCTTCGACAAGCGATCGGCATCGATGAGGTTCGGCTCCTCAAGGGCTTTCTCACCCTCTCGTTGCCCGACGGGGGGCGGCGCGTGGTGATTGTCGATCCGGCGGAGGAGCTGACCCAGCAGGCGGCAAACGCGCTGCTGAAGATGCTCGAAGAACCGCCCCCCCGGACGGTCTTTCTCTTGGTCAGCCAGTCGCCCGAGCGCCTTCTGCCGACGATCCGGTCCCGCTGTTCTACGCTGAGTTTCCACCCGCTTGGCATGGAAGATCTCGCACGGGCGCTCGCCCAGGCCGGACACCCGCTGGATGCGGCTGAAGCGGCGCGACTGACCGCGCTGTCCGGCGGCTCCGTGCGCCAAGCGATCGTGCTCGAGCAGGGCGACGGGCTCTCCCGCTATGCCGAGCTTGTCGGGCTGCTGGCGGGGGGAGGTCTCGATCGGGCGGGTCTCGCCGCATTGGCCGAAACCGTCTCGGGCCGGGGCAGGGAGACCGTCTACCCCCTCGTCTGCCGCCTGACGCTGGAGCTTTTGGCCCGGCTCGCCCGAGCGGGGGCGATCGGCCCGCCTGAGATCGAGGCTGCGCCCGACGAGGCCCGGCTGATGGCCGCGGGCGCAGCGTGTCCTGCCCAGGGTCGGCTCTGGGCCGAGGCGATGGTCGGGGCCGCCCGCGGCATCCGCCACGCCCAGGCCGTCAACCTTGACCCTGGCCAAACGATCCTTGATACCTACCTCGCGCTGGAGAAAACCCTCGCGGCGGCACGCCGGGCCGTCTGAGCCCCACCCGCCGCCGATCGCTCAAGGGGCCGCCACGAAGGGCCTCGCTCGCGACATAGGAGGACGCGATGCCGCCCGAGCTCGTCGACAGTCATTGTCATCTCGATTTCGACAGTCTCGCCAGCGAAGAGGCGGAGGTGATCGCTCGCGCCGAGGCGGCGGGGGTCCGGCGACTGGTGACGATCTGCACCCGCCTGCGCAACGAACCGACTGTGCGCGCCATCGCCGAGCGCAACCCGGGCGTGTTCTACGCCGCAGGCACCCATCCGATGCAAGCCGCCGAAGAGCCCATGGCAACGGTCGCCGCGCTCGAGGCGATTGCGGCACACCCCAAATGCGTCGGCATCGGCGAGAGCGGACTCGATTACCATTACACCGCCGAGACCCGTAACGCCCAGATCGAGAGCCTGCTGATCCATATCGAGGCGTCGCAACGCACCGGGCTGCCGCTGATCATCCATGCGCGGGCAGCCGATGACGACATGGCGCGGCTGTTGACCGAGGCCCATGCGCGCGCGCCCTTTGGCTGCGTCATGCACTGCTTCTCCAGCGGTCCCGACCTCGCGCGGGCGATGATCGATCTCGGCTTCTATCTCTCGATGTCCGGGATTGCGGCCTTCCCGAAATCGACGGCGCTGCGGGAGATCTTCGCGGCTTGCCCGCCGGAGCAGATCCTCGTGGAGACCGACAGCCCCTATCTCGCGCCGCCGCCGCATCGGGGTAAGCGCTGCGAGCCGGCCTACACCGCGCTCACCGCCCAGGTCGGGGCGGCGGCCCTCGGTATGACCTACGAGGCCTTTTGCGCGCAGACCACGGCGAATTTCGACCGGCTATTCGCAAAGGCCGCCCGCCCTGCGATCGCCCGCGCGGCCGTCCCGTCCGCGGCGGCCCAGTCGCTCTAATGGGCGCGGGGCTGCGCTTTACGATCCTTGGATGCGGCTCCTCAGGGGGCGTGCCCCGCATCGGCGTGGACGGACCGAATTGGGGCGCCTGCGACGCGGCAGACCCGCGAAACCGCCGCCGCCGATGCGCTCTCCTCGTGGAGCGGCTCTCCGAGACCGCCCGCACCGCGCTCCTTATCGATGCCGGTCCCGATATCCGCCACCAGCTCATCGAGGCGCGCTGCGGCCTGCTCG
This sequence comes from Pikeienuella sp., assembly GCA_050331335.1. Lineage (GTDB taxonomy): Bacteria > Pseudomonadota > Alphaproteobacteria > Rhodobacterales > Rhodobacteraceae > Thermohalobaculum. The sequence continues at coordinate 53,399 of JBHJGY010000002.1, read as the reverse complement.
ATGGCGTCGTTCTCACCCATGAGCATGCCGATCACATCCACGGCCTCGACGATCTGCGAATGGTGGTGTTCAACCGGCGCGCGCTGTTGCCGACTTTCACCGACCGGTTGACGGCGCCGACCCTGCGCGCGCGCTTCGGCTATGCCTTCGAGGCCCCGCCAGGATCGCCCTATCCGCCGATCCTGGACTTGCGGCTGATCGATGGGCCTTTCGAAGTGGCGGGGCCTGGCGGGCCTATCTCGGTGACCCCGTTCTGGGTGCCGCATGGCGAAATCCAAGCAATGGGGCTGCGGGTCGGCCCAGTTGCCTATACGCCAGATATCTCCGGCATGACCGCAGAGGCTTGGGCCGCTGTTGACGGCGCAGACTGCTGGATAACCGACGCGTTGCGCTACCGCGCCCATCTTTCCCATGCCAATGTTGCGACAGCGCTCGACTGGATTGCCGAGGCGAAACCCCGGCGGGCTCTGCTAACCAATCTCCATGTCGATCTGGACTATGCGACCCTCGAGGCCGAGACACCCCCCCATGTGTCGCCGGCCCATGATGGCCTCGTGCTGGAGTATCCCGCCGATGCGACAGCGGAGCGCGCCGTGTGAGCACGGTTGCCGCGCTTCTGCTCATTGTCCTGCCGGTCTTTCTCTTGGTCGGGCTCGGCTATGGCATGGTGCGGGCGCGGCTCTTTCCCGATGCCGGGGTGGACGCGCTGATTGCATTTGCGACAAACATCGCGGTACCTGCGCTGCTGTTTCGCTCGATCTATGCGTTGGACTTGGCCGCCAGCCTCCGCGCCGAGCATCTCGTCTCCTTTTACGGAGCGGCACTTGCCTCCTTCGCCGGGGCTGGGCTCGCGCTGCGGTTTCTGTGGCGCCGCCGTCCCGGCGAGGCGGTTGCGTTGGGTTTCTCGGCGTTGTTCTCCAACTCGGTGCTCCTCGGGCTGCCGATCTTCGAGCGGGCCTATGGGGCGGCGGCCATGGAGCCGGTTTTTGCCCTGATCGCCGTGCATGCAGCGTTTTGCTATCTGGTCGGGATCGTTACCATGGAGCTCGTCCGCGGCGATGGTCTCGGCATCCGCGCTGCCCTGTCACGCAGCGCCAAGGCGATCTTCAGAAACGCGCTGACCCTGGGCATTTTGCTCGGGCTTCTGTTCAACATTGCAGGGCTTCCGGTGCCGGAACCGCTCGCGGAGACCCTCGACATGCTGGCGCTTGCCGCATTGCCCGTGGCGCTCTTCGGCCTCGGTGGCGTGCTCACGCGCTATCCACTGATCCGAATGGGCACAGAGCCGCTACTCATTGCCGTCTTCAGCCTCGCGGTGCACCCCACGCTCGCCTATCTTTTGGCGGCTCACCTGTTTGCGCTGCCGGAGGCTTTCGTGCGGGCAGCGGTGGTCATCGCCGCGATGCCGCCTGGAGTAAACGGTTATCTCTTCGCGGCGCTCTATGGCCGGATGGTCGGTGCGGCGGCTTCTACTGTGCTTTTCGCAACTTTGCTGTCGCTCGTGACCATCACCCTGTGGCTGGGCTTTCTCGGCGGCGCGGCGCTCGGCTAAGACACTGGGCGCACCAATGAATGGCTTGAAAGCGTGAATCGGACTTAGAAAGCCGATCTTCGTGCCAGAGCAGTGGACCAACAGGGTAGCGGTGCCGCACCCGAAGTTCATTCAGCGGCTTGGCTAAGCTCCGGGTCGGAGGCCGGCGCGTCCCAGGCCGCCAGCAGCTTGGCCTCTTCAGCCGCCGCGCGCGCCATCGCATCCGCCTTTACCGGGCCGAACCCGCGGATCGTAAGCGGCAGGCGTGCGAGCGCGACCGCGGTTTCCGCCCGGTTTGGGGTGTGGTCGCGGAAAAGGCGCGCCATGAGCCGACGGTAGCGCCGAATGGCCCGTCGCTCCGCCCGCCGCTCTTCGGTCCAGCCGAACGGATCGAACGGTGTGCCGCGGAGATGCTTGCCATGGCGCAACAGGCGCATCGCTCCCGACATCCAGGGACCGAAGCGGCGCTTCTGTGGGCGCCCATCGGGACCCGGTCGCGACAAAAGCGGCGGGGCCAGGTGAAAGGTGACACGGCCCACGGTGTCGAAGCTCTCCTGAAGGCCTGGCCAAAGGGTCTCGCTGTGGAGCCGGGCGACCTCGTATTCGTCCTTATACGCCAGGAGTTTATAGTACCCCTCGGCAACTGCTTCAGCCAGGGCCGGACCTCCGGCCGCATGGGCCCGGGCGACGAAGGCCCGATAGCGGCGGGCCAGTTGGCGGTTCTGGAACCGGGTCAGGGCGTCGGCGCGGCGGGAGATCTTTGTCTCCAGGGTTTCGACCACTGGCGCCGCGGGGGCCAAACCTGCGGCAAAACTCTCCGGATCGACGGCCGCCCAGCGACCGATCTCGAAGGCTCGGGAATTCGCCTCCGCCGCCGCGCCATTGAGCGCCAGGGCCTTGCGGATTGCCTCGGCCGAGAGCGGCACCTGCCCGGCCTGCCAAGCGGCCCCGAGCAACATCATGTTGGCGAAGATTGCATCGCCCAAAAACCGCGTGGCCGCCCGGGTGGCGTCGAACTGCGCAAGCCGCGCCACCCGCTGAGAGAGCCGCGCGCACATCGCGGCGCCGGGGATTTGGAGATCCGGGTCAAGCGCGAACTGGCCCACCGGGGTCTGATGCGCGTTGAGGATTGCCCCGGTGCGATCGGGCGCGAGGAGGGCCAGCGTTTTCGGTGCCGCCGCGACCGAGAGATCGCAAGCGATCAACGTATCGGCCTGCGCCTCGGCAACCCGAACGGCCGTGATGTCCTGCGCTTGGGGGGCGATGCGGACATGGATGGTCACCGCGCCGCCTTTCTGCGCGAGCCCGGCCATCTGCATCTCTGCCGCCGCATGTCCTTCGAGATGGGCCGCCATGGAGAGGATCGCGCCGATGGTGACGACCCCCGTGCCGCCGATCCCGGCAATTACGCCGCCCCACGGACGGTCGAGCGGGGGGATCTCGGGGGCGGGAAGCGCCGGCAGCTCGAGCACCTCCAGCTCCGCGCGCGGCTTGGCCCCGGCAACGGTCACAAAGGCGGGGCAAAACCCCTTCAAGCAGCTGAAATCTTTGTTGCAGGCGGACTGGTCGATCTGTCGCTTTCGCCCCAGCGGGGTTTCGAGCGGCAGGATGGCAACGCAATTGGACTGGACCCCGCAATCGCCGCAGCCCTCGCACACCTCCGGATTGATGTAGACCCGCTCCTCCGGATCGGCCATCAGCCCCCGTTTACGCCGCCGCCTTTTTTCGGCGGCACAGGTCTGGACATAGAGCAGAACGCTGACCCCCGGCGTAGACGCCAGTTCGGTCTGCACCGCCTCCAATTCGCTGCGTTCGAAGACGGCGACCTCCGGTGGTAATGCCACCGGTTCGGCTTCGTCCCGCACGCAAACCACCCGCGCGGCCCCCATCGCAAGGCACTCCCGGGCGATCCGGTTCGGGTCCAAGCCGTCATCATTGGGCTGGCCGCCGGTCATCGCGACGGCGTCGTTGTAAAGGATCTTGTAAGTGATGTTCACGCCGGCGCCGATGGCCGCGCGGATCGCCATGAGCCCGGAATGGTTGTATGTCCCGTCGCCCATGTTCTGGAAGATGTGGGAGCGCTTGGAAAACGGCGCCTCGCCGATCCAGTTGGCTCCTTCGCCGCCCATATGGGTGTAACCATCCGCGCCGCGGTCCATCCACAGCACCATGTAGTGGCAGCCGATCCCGGCATAGGCGCGCGCACCCTCCGGGATGACGGTCGAGCTGCTGTGCGGGCAGCCGGCGCAAAACCAGGGTTTGCGTTCGACAAGCGGCGGCGCTGCGGTTTGCGCCCTGGCCTGGGCGAGGCGGGCAAGCGCGTCGGCCATCGGCGGGTGAGCGATCCCTTCGTCCACAAGCACCCGGCCGAGGTTCTCTGCGATTTGACCGCTGGAAAGGTCCAGCTCGATGGGGAAGAGAACGGCGCCGGCGGCATCTTTGCTCCCGATCACCCTCGGCCGGTCGGGCAGGGGATAGAGGATCTCCCGCAGCTGCCCCTCGATCAGCGGCCGTTTCTCCTCGACAACCACGATGAGGTCGAGCCCCGACGCCCAAGCCCGCAACGGGTCGGGATCGAGCGGCCAGACCATCGCCGGCTTGTAGGCGGTAATCCCGAGCCGTTCTGCCTCAGCGCGCAAGCCGAGCATCTCGAGCGCATGCAGCGTATCGGCCCAGGACTTGCCCGCGGCGACGAGGCCGATCCGCGCGCCTGCCGCGCCAAGGCCGCGGGCATCGAGCCGGTTGGTGCGCGCATAGGCCAGCGCCGCATCGCGCTTGTGCCGGTGCAGCCGGGTTTCCTGTGCCTGAGCACTGTCGCCCAGCCGGATCGACAATCCGCCCGGCGGCGTCTCGAACTCCGGCGCGGACAACCGGCGGCGGAAGGGGTCGCCATCGACCACCGCCGTCGCCTCGACCACATCCTTCACGCATTTGATCCCGACCCAGAGCCCGGAGAAGCGCGAGAGCCCCCAGCCGACCAGCATCAGGTCGAGCAACTCCTCGACCCCGGCTGGCGCCAGAACCGGCATATGCGCGTCCACCATCGCCAGCTCCGACTGGTGGCAGGTGGTCGAGCTTTCGCAGGTGTGATCGTCACCGAGCGCCGCGATCACGCCGCCTAGGGGCGCCGTGCCGGCAAGCGTCGCATGTCGAAAGACATCGCCCGTCCGATCCACGCCGGGGCCTTTGCCGTACCAGAGCCCGAACACCCCGTCATGGCGCCCTTCGCCGTGGAGTCCGGCCATCTGGGTGCCCCACAGCGCGGTCGCCGCGAGATCCTCGTTGAGCGCGGGGTGGAACCGGATCTGCGCCGGTGTGAGCGCCCCGGCCGCCGCCTCCAAGGCCCGATCCACGGCACCGAGCGGCGAGCCGCGATACCCGGTGACATAGCCTGCCGTGTCGTATCCGGCAGCCCGGTCACGGGCCGCTTGCGCCAGGCATCCGCGCACGAGCGCTTGGGTGCCCGAGATCAGAACGGGTGTCGCATCAAGGTCGTAGCGGTCTGCCAGCCGGACATCCCTAAGATCCATGCGCGCCTCCTCTCGGTGCATCGCGTAAGGCTAGGGCTGCGCGGGCTCCCTCGCAAGCCGAGCGCTGGCTAGCCGATCAGGGTGAGGATGTTGCCCGACGGGTCCTGAAAATCCGTACGCAGCCCGCCCCAGGCCTGCATGGTCGGCGGGCCTTCGAACCGGACGCCGCGCGCGGCGAGCTCCCGATAGCGTGCATCGATATCGTCAGAGGCAAAGGACAGGCCGGCAAAGCGCCCCACGAGCGCACCATCCGGACCGGCAGGGTCCTCCCGCTCCAGGATCAAGGTGATCTGCCCGGCCGCGAAGCCGATCGCCTCGCCGCCATCCCAGATCACCTCCAGTCCGAGCAGGTCGCGGTAGAAGGTGATCGCCGGGTCGAGCTCAGCGACGAAGATCCGAACGGCAGCAAGTTTCATCCGCGCAGTCCTAAAATCTCGGCAGGCGCCCTGGCCTCAGAGCCGGGGCTTCAGATCCGGCAAGTTGTCAGAGACACGCTTCACCATGGATTTTGCGTGCCAATCCAGAACTTTAGCTGGCGCTCTCTGAGAAAGTGTAATCTATTATACATGGGAGGCAGCGAGCGTCCAGTACGTGGGAGCGCTTTCCGCCTGTTCGGACCGCTTTGCTCGCCCAGGCAATGGGATTGCAAAATGCTCCAAACTCATGTTGTATGAGCAATGATCGTCGCGGGCGCGGCACGCCAACCGCGTCGCGAGAACACTCGGGAGGAATCAATGTTGCAAGATCAAGACGATATGACGGCGATGTCGGAGGCTGTTCGCATGGTGGGCGATGGCTGGACGCTTTTGATTCTGTGGGCAGCGCTGCATGGCGTGACCCGCTTCGACACCTTTCAAAGGCGCCTCGGTATGGCTCGGAATATCCTGTCGAACCGTCTGGCGCGGCTTGTCGACGAAGGGATCATGGTCAAGCGCCCAGTGCAGCCGGGCGCCCGCCGGCTCGAATACCGGCTGACAGAAGCGGGATACGCTCTCGCACCGGTCGTCGAAGGCTTCGAAAGCTGGGGCCGAGATATCATCCGGTCGGGCGACAAGCCGCGCTCATCCGACTAACGGCACGGGAACGCGCTGTCCGGACCGGGCTGTCCGGACCGCGCCGGCCATGGACCGCGCCGGCCATGGGCCGCGCCATCCAGGTGGGCCAGATTAGAGGTGCCGGCGCAACACCGTGGCCGCGGTCTCCAGCCTGAGCGCAGCCTCGGCGATCCCTTCTGCCGAGGCCACGCAATCCTCACGGCGCATCCGGTAGCCCTCGCCGCACTGCACGGCGGTCAAAAAGGCGTCACGGGCGGCGGCAACCTCGGCCTTATAGGCGTCAAAGCGGCCACTTGCTTGGATTTGTGCCAAGCCGGCCACCACCTCGCCGCAGGCAACTCCCTGGCCCTCTAACGCGAGCGCTAGGGGCCGGTCCGCGCGTGGCGCGAGGCACAGCTTCCAAATGACGTCGAGTTGGACGGCAGGGAAGAGGCGCATGAGGGTGCGCGTCCGCTGCGGCAGAGCCAGATAGCCATGAACCACCCCTTGCGGGCGCCAGAACTCGTAGGACAGCAGGAAGCTCCGCGCGGTGATCTGGGTGCGGCTGTCCTCAGGTGCAGGGTGGAACCCGCGCGGCGGTGTCGGCGCCGAGATGCCGGCGCGAAGATAGGTGTCGAGCCGCGCGCCATCGAGCTCCAAGGCGCCGTCTGCGTTGAACGGGATCAAGGCGAGCTCGGCGCCGTAGGGTAGGGGCGTTATCTGCATCAGATGGGCTCGGCCGCGATAGGTCACCACCGCCTCGGCCTGGTCGCCGCGCCGATCCGCCTCGAAGCGCTGCGCCTCAGCGCCCGCCGGCTGCCAGGTCCCCCGGAAGCCCCCCGGATCTGGCGCAATCTCCAGCCGGCTGCCCGAGGCCGCGTCGAGCCCCCGATAGCTGCCGTCCAGCACGATCTGGGCCGGCGCGGATGTGTGTGTTGCCAAAAACACTGCCAGCACGACGAACAAAACGGTCACAGTTGCGGTCGAGATCGCAGCACCCACGTTATCCTCCAGTGCACTTGGCAGACGCCCATGGCACGGTGTCGCCAAAGAGATGGTATGGGGGAAAGGATGGACTGGGACAAGCTGCGGGTCTTCCACGCCGTGGCGGATGCCGGCAGTCTGACCCATGCTGGAGATCAGCTCCATATCAGCCAGTCTGCGATCAGCCGGCAAATCCGCGGGCTCGAAGACCAGCTCAGCGCGACGCTGTTCCACCGACACGCGCGCGGGCTCCTGCTGACCGAACAGGGCGAACTCCTTTACGACGCGACCCGGGCCATGACCCAAAAGCTAAACGTCGCCGCTGCTCGCATTCGCGACAGCAAGGACGAGGTCTATGGCGATCTGCGCGTGACCGCGACCACCGGCTTCGGCTCGATCTGGCTCGCCCCGCGCCTGCACCGGTTGTTCGACGCTCATCCCGGACTGGCGGTCGATCTGATCCTGACCGAAACGGTGCTCGACCTGCCAATGCGGGAGGCCGATGTTGCGATCCGCATGGCGGCCCCGACGCAAGCCGATCTCATCCGCCGGAAGCTCATGACCGTGACGACGAAGCTCTACGCGAGCTCGGCGTATCTTGCCCGCCACGGTGTTCCCGATAGCCTCGAAGCCCTCGAGCGGCACCGGCTGGTGACATTCAACGACGGCGCCCCCCAGCCCTCGGAGGCGGCGGCCTGGATCCGCCAGAAGGTTCTGCCGCACCGCAAGCGCCATGTGGCGATGAACAGCTATTTCGGCATTCTCCAGGCGGCCAACGCCGGGCTGGGGATCGCGGTCCTCCCCGATTACATCACCCGCGACAATCCGGACCTCGTGAGCGTTCTGCCCGAGCTCGAGAGCCCGCCTTTCGCGGTCTATTTCGCCTATCCTGAGGAGCTGCGCCGCTCGCAGCGGATCATCGCCTTCCGAGATTTCATGCTCTTGGAGATCGAGACGTTCCAGCGTGGCGCGGTTACCACAGGGGGCGTTGCGCATATCGCATAGCTGCTATGTTGCTGTGCGGTATGAACGACACTTGTGCAACAGCCTGCAGCGGCGTAGACAAAACCCGGGCCGGCGAGCCGGCCTAGGTTGTGATACCTCCCTGTTGAACTGGCCGGGCCTTGTGCCCGGCTTTTTTCGTTCGCGCAGGAGCTCGGCGCGTCTCAGCGCCAGAGCCGGTCCTTATATTGCGCTTCCATGCCTTCATAGAGATGTGCGACCTCGGGCCCGTAGCCGTTATAGATCTCCGTTGGCACGCGCTCGTCGGTGCCCAGCACCCGCTCGGTCGCCTGCGACCACCGCGGATGGTCAATGGCGGGGTTCACATTGGCCCAAAAGCCGTATTCCGCCGATTGCAACTCTTCCCAGAAGCTGACCGGCCGCTCCTCCGTTAGGGTCACCCGCACGATCGACTTGATCGACTTAAAGCCGTATTTCCAGGGCAGGTGCAACCGGATCGGCGCGCCGAAGGGCTTCTGCAGGATTTTGCCGTAAGCGCCGACTACCATGAAGGTGAGCGGGTTTTCGGCCTCCTCGATCGTCACCCCTTCGATATAGGGCCAGGGATACCAGTGCTGGCGCTGCCCCCGGGCGATCTCCGGATCATGGAAGGTCTCGAAGCGCACGTATTTCGCTGATGAGAGCGGCGCGGCAACGGCCAGCATCGCCGAGAGCGGGAAGCCGATCCAGGGCACAACCATCGACCACGCTTCGACGCATCGGTGGCGGATCACCCGCTCTTCCATCGGCATTTTCGCGAGGATCTCCTCGATGCCGAGCGTCGTCGGCGTCTCGACGAGCCCGTCGATCTCGACGGTCCACCCATCTGTCTCCAACGCTTCGGCCGCCGAATAGATGCGCTTGTGACTGCCGAACTCGTAGAAGTTGTTATAGGTCGTGTTCAACTCCTCGCTGGTGATCGGCCGCCCAGCACTGGCATAGGCGGGGTTGCGCGGCGGTGCCGGGGTGAACGGCGCGGTTGGCGCCGGAGCCGCCAGCGCCGGGGCAGGACCCATCCCATGGGGGCCGGTCAGCGCGACACCTGCGCCGATCGCGGCCAGCCCGGCGCCGCCCGCCAGAAACGCCCGGCGATTGCGGTAGACATGCTCCGGCGTCGCTTTAGCCTCGCTGATCGCCCAACGGGGCCGTTTGAGAAAACGCATCGATGGTCTCCAGATTGTCTTTGCGGCTTTGGCGCGAGTGTCCGACAGCCCTGGGGTAAACGCAACTGACGTCGGCTCACGATGCGCTGAGCGTGCAGATGCCCCGGTCGCTGCCGGGTCTCAATCGCGGACAAAAGCCGCGGTCGGGATCCCCTGCAGATGCAGCACCGCCGAGAGATCCGCATGCTGCAGGACGGCATCCGCCACTTCAGCCAGCGCAGGCTTAGGACGGTAGCCAACGCCGAGCCCCACGGCGGCTACCATCGCGATGTCGTTGGCTCCATCGCCAACGGCCACGGCCTCCGCCGGCACGCAACCCACCTGCTGGGCGAGTTCCGTGAGGATCTCCGCCTTGGCCGAGCGCCCCAGCACCGGCTCCGCGACCCGGCCGACAAGCCGGCCCTCCTCAAAGAGTAGGATGTTGGCCCGGTGCTCGGCAAACCCCGCCGCCGCTGCCACCCGCTCGGTGAAAAAGCTGAAGCCGCCGGAGACCAGCGCCGTATGCGCGCCCCGGGACGCCATCGTGCGCACGAGAAGACGGGCGCCGGGATTGAGCCGCACAGAAGCGTCGTAGACCTCTGCCAGCGCGGTCTGAGGCACGCCCTCGAGCAGCGCCACCCGGGCCCGCAGCGAGTCCTCGAAGTCGAGGTCTCCCGACATGGTGCGCTCGGTGATGGCAGCGACCTCGGCCTTGATCCCGGCTGCGGCCGCGAGTTCGTCGATGCACTCACAGCCGATCATGGTTGAATCCATATCCGCCAGGAGCAGGCGCTTCTCGCGGCCTTCGGCGGGCAGAATGTTAAGATCCACGCCAGGCAGATGGGGCAGGGCCTCCGGTCCAGGGCGCGCCGCGCACGAGATCTCGGCGGCCTCGGGAGCCAGCCACCGGGCACCGTCGGCCTCGGGCAACGCCCGCGCGACCGTATCGACCTCGGCCTGAACGAGGGCGCGGCCCGGCGCCCCTGTCAGTACCGCGACGAAGCCGCGTGTCACCCGAGCGCGGTTGTCTTGGCGGCGGTTGGCACGCTCTGCTCCAACCGCTCGGCGATCAAGAAGGCCAGCTCCAGCGCCTGCGACGCGTTGAGACGCGGGTCGCAGGCCGTGTGGTAGCGGCTGGAGAGATCGGCATCGGTGACCTCCGAGATGCCACCTGTGCATTCGGTGACGTCCTGACCGGTCATCTCCACATGAACGCCACCCGGATACGTGCCCTCCGCCCCGTGGATGTCGAAGAAGTCCTGCACCTCGGAGAGGATCGCATCGAAGGGCCGGGTCTTGTAGCCGCTATCCGATTTCTTCGTGTTGCCGTGCATCGGATCGCACGACCAAACCACCGCCTTGCCCTCGCGCTCGACCGCCTTGATCCAGCCCGGAAGATGCGCGCCCACCTTGCCCGCACCCGTGCGGCAGATCAGCGTGATCCGGCCGGGCAGGTTTTCGGGGTTGAGACGGTCGATGAGTTGGATCAGCTCATCCGCCTCGAGCGACGGCCCGCATTTGAGCCCGATCGGGTTTTGCACGCCGCGGCAGTACTCCACATGCGCCCCGTCGAGTTGGCGGGTGCGGTCGCCGATCCAGATCATGTGGCCGGAGCCCGCGACGGGCAGCCCAGTGGTCGAATCGATGCGGGTGAGCGCCTCCTCGTAAGGCAAGAGCAGCGCCTCGTGAGAGGTATAGTATTCCACGGTGGAGAGCGTCTCTGCGCTGTCCGGCGTGATCCCGCAGGCCGACATGAAATCGAGCGAGGCCGAGATCCGGTCCGCCAGTGCCTTGTAGCGGGTGTCCTGCGGACTTCCGGCAGCAAAGTCGAGGTTCCAGGCATGCACGCGGTGGAGATCGGCAAAACCACCCGTCGCAAAAGCCCGCAAAAGATTAAGCGTCGCCGCAGACTGCAGATAGGCCCGCTCCATGCGCCCCGGATCGGGAATCCGCGCCGCCTCGGTGAAGTCGATGTCGTTGATGATGTCGCCGCGGTAGGAGGGCAGCTCCACATCGCCCTGCTTCTCAACGGGCGAGGACCGGGGCTTGGCGAACTGGCCCGCCATGCGACCGACCTTCACCACCGGCACACGGGCAGCGAAGGTCAGAACCACCGCCATCTGCAGCATCACCCTGAAGGTGTCGCGGATATAGTCGGCGGTGAACTGCTGGAAGCTCTCGGCGCAGTCGCCCCCCTGGAGCAGAAATGCGCGCCGAGAAGCAACATCCGCCAGCCGCGCGCGCAGCGTCCGCGCCTCACCGGCGAACACCAGCGGCGGATAGCCCGCGAGCCGACCCGTCACCTCCGCAAGCTTCGCCGCATCGGAATACTCCGGCATCTGCAGACCGGTGTGGTTGCGCCAGCTGTCTTTGCTCCAGGCCGTCGTCATGCGCCTCTCCTCATACCTCGGAAATTTCTTCTAGCGCAGCACGGGCGCCCGGGCCAAGGGCCGTCCGGCGTGCATCGTGCAGCAGGGGCCCGCTTCACATCGCGTCAGATGCCGTGGCCGCTTGACGGCATCGCCGCGGCTGCGTCAACTCGGAAGGCACCGAGAGAGTAAGGACATGATGGCAATGCAAATGGCGGGCGCTGGACGGTCGGCCGAGGAGAGGCCGCAGGACGTCGTGTTCCTGCTCTGCCCTGGCTTGTCGATGCTCGCCTTCGCCTCCGCGATCGAACCCTTGCGCCAGGCCAATCGCGTGACCCGGCGCGTGCTGTATCGCTGGCAATTGGTCTCGGAAACCGGCCGTCCGATCGCCTGCTCCAACGGAGCGGAAATCGGCGTCGACGGCGCCTTGGCCGATGTGCGGCGCGGGACACTCGTCATCGTTTGCGCGGGGATCGACCTTCTCGGCGCAACGACCAAGCCGATGCTCACCTGGCTCAGACGCCAGGCGCGGCTGGGGGCGCGGCTCGGCGGCGTCTGCACAGGGGCCCATGTGCTCGCAAAGGCCGGCCTGCTCGATGGCAAACGCGCCACCATCCACTGGGAGAACCACTCGGCCTTTGCTGAAGAGTTCCCGGAGGTCCAGCTTTCAAACCTGCTTTATTGTGTCGAGGACAGCGCCGTCACCTGTGCCGGCGGGACGGCTGCCTGCGATATGATGCTCTACCTGATCGGTGAGGCGCAGGGTCCGGACCTCGCCTCCTTGGTGGCCGACCGGCTCATCCACACTCCCGTGCGCTCTGCATCCGACGAGCAGCGCCTCTCGGTGCCGGCACGGATCGGTGTTCGCCATCCGAAGCTCGTCCAAGTGATCCAAACCATGGAACAGGCGACGGAGGACCCGATCTCGCCGGCGGAACTCGCCAAGAGCGTTAACATGTCGACCCGCCAGCTCGAACGCCTGTTCCGCCGCTATCTCAATCGCTCGCCGAAGCGCTATTACATGGAGCTCAGACTGGAGAAGGCGCGGAGCCTGCTGCTGCAGACGGATATGTCGGTGATAAATGTGGCGCTCGCTTGTGGCTTCACCTCGCCATCGCATTTCTCAAAATGCTATCGCGCGCATTTCGAACGCACGCCCTATCGCGAGCGCGGCAGCCCTGCGGCGAAGCCATCGGGCGGCGGCCATCCGGGCGATCCAGCCGACGAGCAACCGGGCGCGGCGCTCGGCGGTCTCGGCGACGAGCAACAGGTCTGAGAGGGCCGGCCTGTCCGAAAAGCGCCCAGCCTCAGCATCGGGAGACGGTCTCGTGAAACCCCAGCCCCCGCGCCGCGCCGCATTCGCATTGTTCCGTCCGATCGCCACCCGCTGGCAGGACAACGATGTCTACGGCCACGTCAATAATGTGGTCTACTACTCGTTTTTCGACACGCTCGTAAATGGTTGGCTGATCGAACGCGGCCTGCTGGAGGTCCAGCGCTCCGAAGTGATCGGCTTGGTGGTCTCCTCGGGGTGCGATTACTTCGCCCCGGCGGCTTATCCGGACCGGTTGGAGGGGGGGCTGAGGGTCGACCGGATCGGCGGCAGTTCCGTAACCTATGGCCTCGGGATCTTCCAAGCGGGCGCGGACAGCGCCGCGGCCGCTGGACGCTTCACCCATGTTTATGTCGGCATGGAGAGCCGGCGTCCGGTGCCGCTTTCTGACGCAATGCGAACAGCACTGGGCGAGCTGCTGCTCTGAGCGGCAGCTTCATCGGCCGAAGTTGCGAAAGGCCGACTTATCCCATTCGGTTTGGTGTTCGCTCGCGCCGATTGTCGGGCCATTCTGGCGCGCGGGCATCTCTTCGCGCAGGTCAGCCGCTGCGGCTCGGGGTGCATCTGCGGCCAGGGGAGCCGCGGTCGGCTTGCCCTCGGCGGTCGCCGGGTCCTCTTCAGAGCCTGAGGACCGGGCTATCGCGAATGCGATCTCCATCGGCAAGGCGGCCTCAGCCACTTGATCCTGCGGGGCCTGCGCTTCCTGATCGGCGTGCCTCACGGGCGTGGTCGCGTCCTGGGCAGAGGGGCGGTGGATCACCTCGGCGATCAACAGCTCGTCCCCGTCTCCAAGGCCCAGCCGTGCCACCTCCCACTCGGCCAGCACAAGACCGACCACGCCTTCCCTCATCTTGAGCCTAACCCGGTGCATTCACGTTCCCCCCCGACCTGGCGCGAAAATAGGGAAGCCCCACGGGGTGGCGCAAGGCTGCGCGCCGTGTCACCTAAGCGCCGGGCGGGGGGCGCGAAGCCCCGCCGCTTGGCACAGGCAGCAGAAGGCAAGACACAGAGCGATGGAGCGGATCGTCATTCTGACAGGGGCCGGCGTGTCGGCGGAAAGCGGGCTTGGCACCTTTCGCGACAAAGATGGCTTGTGGACGAAGTACGATCTCGCAGAGGTCGCAACACCGGAGGGGTATGCCAAGAACCCCGACCTCGTGCTTGATTTCTACAACGCCCGCCGCCGCAACTGCCGCGCCGCCGAACCCAACGCCGCGCACCGGGCGATCGCACGCCTGCAGCGCGCGCTGGGCGATCGCGTCACCCTCGTCACGCAGAACATCGACGATCTGCACGAGCGGGGCGGCTCACCACAGGTCATCCATATGCATGGCGAGTTGCTGGGGGCACTTTGCGCAGCATGCGGGCGCCGCGGGCTCTGGCCCGGCGATATGGCCCGCGCGGATGCGTGCGTGGCCTGCGGTGAGATCGGGTCGATCCGGCCGGATGTCGTTTGGTTCGGCGAGATCCCCTATTTCATGGACGAGATCCTCGCGCGCCTGTCCCAGGCCACCCTGTTCGTCTCGATCGGAACATCGGGCGCCGTTTACCCGGCAGCTGGCTTCGTTGCCGAAGCCGCCGCGCAGGGCGCGCAGACGCTGGAGATCAACCTGGAGCCGAGCGAGGGCAGCGCGTTTTTTAACCGTCGCATCCAGGGACCCGCAACGCAGACGGTGCCTGCTTGGGTGTCCGAAGTGCTCGGCGCCGACGGCTGATCTCAGCGCCCCCTCCGCGTCAAGCCGTGAGTGCCGCCGAGATCTCTTTCTTCACCCGGAGCGCGCGGGGGGAAAGCTCTTCGTCCTTGGCCTTCAACAGGAAGGCATCCAAGCCACCGCGGTGATCGACGGTCCGAAGCGCCGCGGCGGCGATGCGGAAGCGGAAGGAGCGGCCGAGCACGTCGGATTGCAGCGTCACCTGGTTGAGATTCGGCAGCCAACGCCGGTTCGTCTTGATGTTTGAGTGGCTGACCTTGTGGCCGGTGGCCACACCCTTGCCGGTCAGTTCGCAACGGCGGGACATGGAGTTCTCCTGAAAGATCGGGCGCGCGCGCGTCGCGGACAACCGGGCGCGGGCGATGTCGAGCGGTTGAGCTACCCTTTGGGGCCGGCCGGGTCAAGACCCGGTCCGACGCCGGGTTTCAGAACCGTTCGACCCAAGGCCGAAGCTCGATCTCCCAAGCCCAAGCGCTGCGATCCTGTGCAAGAAAATGCCAGTAAGTCTCTGCGATCGCGTTGGGCTCGAGCCTCGAATCCGGCGCGTCCTCAGGGTCGATGCGCTCGGGACGGTCGAGGTTTCGGATACCCCCGTCGATGACGAAATGGCCGATATGAATGCCTTGGGGGTGCAGCTCGCGCGCCATCGACTGAGCAAGCCCTCTGAGCGCGAACTTTCCCATCGCAAAAGGGGCGGAGCGCGCATACCCCTTCACCCCGGCCGAGGCACCGGTGAACAAGACCGCTCCATGGCCGGCCGGCTGCATCCGCTTGACCGCTTCTTGTGCCGCGTAGAATGCGCCCAAAGCGGTGACGGCCACCGCGTTGGCGACCGCGTCGGGATCGAGTTCCACCAGCGCGCCCCGCACGCGGGCAGACGGATTGTAAACCAGCACATCCGGCGCCCCCGCTGGCCCGTCGTCGAGCCTGGCGAAAAGCGCTGCGACCTCGTCCCGATCGGCAGCGTTGCAGCGATACGCCACCGCGCCGGTCTCGTCGGTAAGAGCCGCCAGGTCCTCGGGCGTTCGCGCCGCAAGGCTGACGGCAAGGCCCCCGCGAACGAAGCGCCGCGTGAGACTGGCGGATAATCCGCTGCCCGCCCCGATGATAAGCGCATGCTGATAGGTCGGGAACATCCGCCGCCTCCTTTAGGAGATCAGGCTAGGTGGGCAGGGCAAGGCTGGCAAGGCGGCTGTGGCGCGCCACGGTGGAGGGCGTTAGCGTTCGACGGCAGCAGGGGGAGAGGGTCATGGCAGAGACTGTTGTCATCACAGGAGCGAACCGCGGGATCGGGCTGGGCCTGGCCCGGGTGCTGACGTCGCGCGGTTCGGAGGTGGTCGCGCTTGTCCGCAGGCCGGAGACAGCCTCCGAGCTCGCCGAGATCGCCCGGCGGACAGGACGGGTGCGGATCCTGAACTGCGACGTGGTCGCGCCCGACGCCCTTGGCGCAGCCGCCGCCGAGATCGCTCGGCCGGTTGATCTGCTGATCTGCAATGCCGGTCAATTCCAGGCCCGAGGCGGGATTGACGATCCCGACCACACCGTCGCCGCCTGGTCGCAGACGCTCATGACAAACGTCGCGGGGGTGTTTTTTACCGTCCGCGCCTTCCTGCCTTGGTTGGCCGCGGCGAAGCCGGCGCGGGTTGCGGTGATCTCGTCGCTGATGGGCGCGACCGCCCGGGCCCCGGGCGGGGCGTACATCTATCGGGCGTCGAAAGCGGCGGCGACCAATCTCGCGCGCAATCTCGCAACAGACCTGGCGGAGCGCGGGATTTCCGTCGGCGCCTACCACCCGGGCTGGGTGCGCACGGAGATGGGCGGCACGGCGGCGCCCGTGTCGGTCGAGGAGAGCGCGGCTGGCCTCGTCGCCCGGTTCGACGCCCTATCGCTTGCGACCACCGGCGCCGTCGAGGATTTCGAGGGAACCCCGCTGCCCTACTGATGCCTCGGCGAAACGCCCTCAGTCGGCATAGTCCGAGCCCTCGGCATCCAGCAGTGCCATGATCTCGCGCAGATGCGCTTGGCCCGGATCGTCATAAGTCACGATCTCGGCTGCTGTCTTGCGTGCGACGCCCTCGGGGAGCACGCGCAGCGGCTTGCCCGTGGTGAGCGCCAGGATGTAGGTGCGACAGGCCCGCTCGAAATAGTAAAGCCGGTCGAACGTCTCCGCGATGGTTCGGCCCACCGCCATGATCCCGTGGTTGCCCATGACCAGGATCGCCGTTTTCGGGTCGCTCAGATGCGCGCAGGCGCGCTCCGCCTCGGCGCCGAGTGCAAGCCCGCCGTAGTCGGGATCGAAGGCCACCCGCTCGAAGAAGAACGCTGCGTTTTGGTCGAGGGGCGGCAGCGTGGGATCCGCAAGACACGCGAGCACCGTGCCATAGGGCGGGTGGATATGCATGGCACAGCGGGCGTGGGGGCAGAGCCGGTGAACGGCACCATGCAGTCCCCAGGCCGTCGGGTCCGGTGCGTCCGGGCGGTCCATCGTGCTGGGGTCGTCGGCATCGAGGAGCAACAGGTCGGAGGCGCGAATGCGGCCGAAATGACGGTTGCGGGGATTGATCAAGAAGCGTTTGCCGTCGCTGTCGACCGCATAGGAGAAATGGTTGGCAACGGCCTCGTGCAGGTCCAACCGGCAGGTCCAGCGAAAGGTTGCGGCGAGCTCGACCCGGGCTTTGCGCTCCGCGTCGGTGGTCGCGGCCCGGGGGGCAAGTGGGGTGTCGTCGGGGCTCATGGACGTTGCTCCTCTGCGAAGGCTGCCAGAGTCGGGCGATCTTCGACGCCGGTCAAGCCCGAGCGCGTCGGAAGGTAAGGATCTCGAAACGATCTGGGGGCTATGGTTGCTCGCAAGATGGCATAGGAGGCGCAGATGAGCATCGCGGGACGATCTGTTGCGACGCCCAACGCCTGGCCCGGCCCGGCTGGCGAGGAGCCATCGGATCGGGCGATCGGGGTGGCGCAGCCGGTGGCGCTCGACGAGGTCTTGCTCGGCGAGATGGTGGATCTCTATGGGGCGGAGACGGTGGCGGCATTTCTCGACAGCCTTAGGTCGGAAGCGGCGGAGGATCTTGACGCGCTCGGCGCCGCCGCTGCCGGGGGGGATCTGGCCAGCGCGGGCCGGGCTTTGCACGCCTTACGCGGCGCCGCCCTCAACCTGGGCTGCACAGACTTCGCTGCGAGGGCATTGGCTTTGGAGACCGACGCTGCAGGCGGGCGGCTACCGTCTCGGAGGGAGATCGGGGTTCTCGCAGAGACGTTGGAGCTGTCGCTTGCCGCAATCGAGTTGTCTCTGCCACCCGAACGCAGCTAAATGTGCCGGCGGGCCGGTCTGATCCGAGTGAGCGGGCCGCGAGTTTTTGCCCGAGCGAGGCCCTCCGTCCGCTGCGGCGCCGCTCAGGCTGTAGTTTGCCCCGCCCCGGTAGCTCGCCGCGCTCGCACTCGGACCCCAGGTCTCGGCTTGCAGGAGTGGCGGATGTCCTGTCGCCTTGGGCATGGTGCGTGATCGGGCCTGGCCCCACCAGGTTCAGCGGCACCTCCGCCCCCGAGCTTGTCCCCTAACGGCGACGCGCGGGCCGAGACGCGGCGCACACCGATACCGCGCTCACCGTGACGCCGCGCGGTTGCGCTCATGGCCGCTCGATCAGGATTGCCGAGAGATCATCGTCGGCAGTGCCGCCACCCACAGAGAACACGCTGTCCAACAAGGCCGGTAAGATCGCGCCGGTTGCCCCGGTTTTGGCGGTCCGAATGCGCTCCACGCGCGCACACACGCCGTCCGGCCCGATCATCGCGCCATCATCGCCAGCGATCTCGCAAAGACCGTCGGAATACAGCAGCAGCCGGTCGCCGGGCGACAACCGCACGATCTCGGAACTGTAACTGAGGTCGGGTAGCAGACCGACCGGGGGACCGCCTGAGCCGACCAAGCGCGCCGGCCCGTGCTGCGGCAGGATGATCGGGGGCGGATGGCCGGCCTGGCAGAACCTGACTTCCCCGCTCACCAAACACAAACTCGCGAGCACCATGGTGAAATGCAGCGCCTCGCCCGCCTCCCCGACGAAACGACGGTTGAGCGCCGCGACGACCTCTGCCGGGTCGCGCGCGCGGCCCCCCGGCGCAAGCGCCAGATTATGCGCTGGATCGCGGGCGTTGAGGACCTGGGACAAATGCACGGCCCTGATCGCCGCGGCGACGCCATGCCCGCAGACATCGATTGAATAGAGCCCCACGCCGGTCGACCCGATCGGAAAATGTCCCACCAGGTCGCCACCGACATGGCCGGCATTGCGGCAGATCGCGGCACAGGGCGCCGCGTTGCATGCGGTGATCGCAGGCGGTTGAAGCGCGGCTTGCAGGGAACTCGCGGTCATCAAGTCGCGGTCCATCCGGGCTTGGGTCTCGCGCAGCGCCGCCAGCGCGCGGTCGGCTGCGTCACGCTGCTCGGTCAGGCGCGCCTGCATGTCGAGGATGCGCCGCCCCGCCAGAAGCCGCGCGGCCAGCTCGATCTGGTGCACCGGCTTGGTGAGAAAGTCGTCCGCCCCAGCCGCAAGGCCCGCAGCGATATCGGCGCGGTCCTGCTTTGCGGTCAGCAGCAACAGATAGGGACGCTGGCCGTCCTCGATCTCGTCACGCAGCGCGGTGCAGAGATCGGGGCCGCTAAGGCCGGGCATCATCCAATCGCTGATCACGATCTTGAACGGGGTCTCGCGCAAGAGTTCCAGCGCCGCCTCGCCGCTCGCCACCTGCTGCACCGGATAGCCCAGACGCACCAGCAGTGCCTGCATCAGCAGTCTTTGGGTGCGCGAATCGTCGACGACAAGGACGGGGTAGCGCTCCATCTGCGCGCTGACGCCCTGTGCCGCCATGTTTTCATGATCTCGCATCCGCTCACCCGCCTTCCGACGCCCAAGGTATCGGCGATGCGACTTAACGAAGCGTTGCGCCCACGACGCGGCTTGGCCGCGCGCCTTGGCAATTCGTTAACCGGAGGCGCGTAGCGTGACGGTGATGACTTCGGGCGGGGTGCTGGCGTCCGGCGGCCATGTGCGGCGTTGCGGGGGTGGGATGGGGATCGGTTCTATGCAGTGGCGCCATCTGCGCAGGAGGGCCGAACCCGGCGCGGGGTCACCGCTGGCAGACGACGTGGCGATGCTCGGCGTCAGATGTTACAAGAGCGGTCGCGGGCCCGGCAGCGCGGGGTGCAGGCAGCCCACCGCATATACGGGTCGACTTGCGCCGCATGCCTTTGGGGGTTCGCTCGGATGACCGCCCCGAGGCCGAGGCGCGTCAGCTGCCGCAGGGTCTTTCGTCCGCGCCAAGGTCGCCTGCTCGTGGCTGTCGGGATCGCCATCGCCCTTGGCCTCGCGGCGCTCGGCATCGGTCTGCACAGAGCCCACGGCGTCGCGCAGAGCACAGCGCTCCGGGAGATCGTCTTGAGCGCGGGCCAGCCGGTGCGCTTGCGCGAACTCTTGCTGCTCCGCGCCGAGCTCGGCACAACACCTGGCGGGCCGGCGCGCCATCGCTTGGAGCGCCAGGCCCTGCGCGTGGAGGCCGAGCTTGCCGCCACCAACGCGCTGCTGTCCCGTGGGGGCCGGCAGAAGGACGGCCTCGGCACCGCCCTGCCGCCTGAGATCCGGGCCGCCTATCTGGGACCCACCGGCATTACAGACCGGCTCTCCGAGATCTTGTCGCGTCCGGAGGAGGGGGCTGGATCGCCGTTGCAGCTCGAGGCGGAACCGCTTCTGTCCTTGCTCGAACATGTGGCCCAGGCGCATCGGCGTGCAGCGGTGGCAAAGGCTGACCGGCTGCGGCTTTACGAGCTTGCGGTGCTCGGAACACTGCTGCTGCTGCTGATCGCGGGGGTCGCGGTCATCTTCCGTCCGCTCGCCCGGGAGGCGGCAAATGCCGTGGGCCTCATGCACGAGACGTTCGCCGTCATGAGCCAGGGCGTGCTGGTTACCGACGACGCCGATATCGTCATCCATCACAACCCGCGTCTTGCCGTCCTTCTCGAATGTCCGGCCAACTGGAACCCGGACGGCCATTCGCTGGCCGACGTGGTCGAAAGTTTCGCCGCCCGGGGGGACTATGGGCCGCGGCTCAAGGCTGGCGAGCCGTTTCGCCCCGAGCTCGCGACCAGCGGCGATTTCCAGGGCATCTATCAGGAGACACCGTCGGGCAACACGATATCGGTCGCCAGCACGCGGCGGCGGGGCGGCGGCTGGGTTTTCACCTTTTCCGACATGACCCGGCAGAAGGAGCAAGCGCGCATGCTCGCCGCCGCCCAGCGCGCCGCCGCGGCCAACGAGGCGCGCGCGCGCAAGCTGGCCATCGTCGCGAAGCATACGCTCGACATGGTGCTTTTGCTCGATGCGGAGGGGCGGATCACATGGGTCAACCCCGCTTTCAGCGCGTTTACCGGCTTTGCGCCGTCCGCCGTCGTCGGCCGCGGGTTCGACGCGCAGATCGGCGCCCATAGCGATGCGGCTGGCGAAGCGGAACTCGCCGCGGCGGTCGCAGAGCGTCGCCCGGCCAAGGTGGAGATCCTGCTTTATCGCGCGGATGGGCGGCATTATTGGGCGGATGTAAGCCTCAGCCCCGTGCGTGCCGAGCCGGCTGAGAGCAGCGTCGAGGGGGCAGATGGCGTCGAGGCCTTTATCTGCTCCCAGCGCGACGTCACCCATCGCCGCCAGATCCAGGACAAGCTCGCCGCTTCGGAGGCGCATGCGCTGCAGCTTGCAGAGAAGGCGGAGGCCGCGAGTCGGGCGAAATCCGCCTTCGTTGCCGCCATGAGCCACGAGATCCGAACGCCGATGAACGGCGTCATCGCGATGTCGGAGCTCCTGTGCGACAGTGATCTCGACGAAGAGCAGCGGAGCCTTGCGCAAACCATCCGTCAGGCTGGCGAGGCGCTTGTCGTGCTGATCAACGACGTGCTGGACTTCTCGAAGATCGAGGCCGGGCGGTTGGAGATCGCGGCTGCGCCCTTCGATCTGCTCGCAGCATGCGAGGATGTCATCTCGCTGTTGTCGGCAGAGGCGACCGTTAAGGGGATCGCCCTGTCGTTGGACTATGCGCCCGAGTTGCCCGATCGCTTCATCGGCGATGTCTGGCGCACGCGGCAGATCCTGATCAATCTCCTCGGCAACGCGGTCAAGTTCACCGAGATCGGTCAGGTGCGTCTCACCGTTGGCGGTGTTGTGGAAGATGCGCGCGCGGTGGTCGATATTGTTGTGTCAGACACTGGCATCGGGATCCCGAAGGACGTGTTGCCCGAAATTTTCGGCGAGTTCGTCCAGGCCGACTCACGGGCGCGGCGCAAGATTTATGGGACCGGGCTGGGCCTGGCCATCGTCAAGCGGCTCGTGGGCCTCATGGACGGGGACATCTGGGCCGAATCAGAGCCCGGCATCGGCACCCGCTTCTACATCCGAATCCCGCTGCCAACCGCCGAGTGCGTAACGCCGCCGGCGAGTGCCATTCCCCAGGGCCGCGCGGTTGTCATCACCGGCCGGGAGCCTTTCGCAACAGAAGCGCGGTGGCGGCTCGCGCGGTTGGGGTTTGACGCGGAGTTTCGCACGGCGGAGGCGTTGGAAGGCGCGGGGGTCGCCCCACCGGACACAACGCCTGGCGCCGCCTGCTTTGCGATGGTCGATGCGGAAAGCGCAGGGGCAGCCGGCGCCGCCACCGCCCTGGTCGCCGCGGGATGGCCTACGATATGGGGCGGCTGTCAGGACGCCCGGCGTCCACGACCGGAGGGCACCCAGCGTTGCCCCGCCCCGATGAGCAGCGCTGTCTTCGCCGAGGCTGTGCGGCTTACCCTGGGTCGGGAAGCGGCACGTCCGAGCTCGGTGGCGCCAGGCTCCGAGGCAGCTTCCGGGGGAATACCCGGCGCCGGATCGGACGTGGTATCCCAGGCGCCCGCCGGGACTGTTTCCGCGGGAACGGAGGACGGGGTTACGGCCGGGCATCCTGCGTTGGAGCGGCGGGCGCCGACGATCGTCGTGGCGGAGGACAATCGAACGAACCGCTTAGTGATCGAGCGCATGCTCGCTCGGGAGCCGGTCACCCTGCGCTTCGCAGTCGATGGGCTTGAAGCGGTGCATCTGGTCGAGCGGTTGCGGCCGGATCTCGTATTGATGGACATCTGCATGCCCGAGCTCGACGGGTACGAGGCAACCGAGCGGGTCCGCGCCGCCGAGCGCAGCCAAGGCAAGCCGCGTGTGCCGATCGTGGCGCTCACGGCCAACGCGATGAGCGGGGATCGGGAGCGCTGCCTTCAAGCGGGTATGGACGAGCATTTGACCAAACCGCTGCGTCGGGCGGCGCTCCTCGACGTCCTCGAACGCCATCTCGGGCAGGCGGCGCGTCCCGATGCCGCGGCCTCGTAAGGCGCCGGTCCGGCCTGCCCGGCCGTGCGTCAGAGCGCCTCCATCCGTGCCGCGAGCGCGATGTCCTTTTCGGTAAGGCCGCCGATGTCATGGGTTGTCAGCAGCACCTCGACCCGATTGTAGACATTGCGCCATTCGGGATGGTGGTCGAGCGCCTCCGCTTCGAAGCCCGCGCGAACCATCCAACCGATCGCCGCGGGAAAGTTCTTGAATTTGAAGGTCTTGGTGATCGACTTGGCATCCTCGGCCACGGTCCAGCCGGCCTCGACAAGATCCTGGGGCAGGGCGTTCACGGTCATCTTACGTCTCCAAAACTATCGCTCTCGGCGGCGAAGGTCGCGCTGTCCACCACAAGCTGGATCCGGTCAGAACAAAACCAAGTGCGACCGAACTCGATCGGCCGTCCCTCTGGACAGACATTCAATCCCTCCGCCAGCAGCACCGGATGGATCTCAGGCATCATCAGATGGCGCGCCATCATCACCCCGGGGCGCTCCGCGGTCAGCCGGGTCCAGAGCCGGCGGTAGTCGGAAATGCCGATACGGGCCAGAGCCTTGGTGATGGACCGCTCGTCTTCGACGGCTGCCGTGAGGCCCACGAGCCGGTCGAGCGGGAAGGACGACCGGGCATAGCTGATCGGGACTTCGTCCGCGGTGCCGATCACTTCCGTCACGAGCAGCGGCGCGCCCTCCTCGATCTCGAGCGCCTTGGCCTCGACCCGCTGGGCGGTGACCTCCTCGATCCGCAGCCAGATCCGGCTGGCGCTCCGGCCGCGATCCGCAAGGTTTTGGCTCAGGCGGGTCCGCGGCCCGATCTGGTAGTCCAGCCGTCCCTGGGTCACAAAAGCGCCCGAGCCGCGGCGAACATGGATCCGCCCATCGGTGCGCAAGCCCTCAAGCGCGCGCCGCACTGTGTGGCGGTTGACCCCGAAGCGCTTCGAAAGCTCCGCCTCGGTGGGCAGCTTGGCCCCTGGAGGATAGAGCCCGTCGTCGATTTCGTTGCTCAGGGTTTGCAGGATTTGTTGCCAGAGCGGCAGGCTTCGGGTTCGGTCGGCGTCCGTCACAAAACTGTCTCCCATTCGGGGCACATCTCAACTGGCGGAGGATCCCGCCAGCTGATAATGTATATACAATTAGGCATTTATACAAAAACTTGGGATGTGTAAAGAGCGACACCGTATGGCCGAGTCTAGCCTTGACCGCGAAACTTGGATGAGCCTTCTGGCGAAGGCCGAGAGCGACAGGCTCTGCGCTCTTTGGGCTTCAGCGGGGCTTTCGGCTGCGTTCGATTGGGTCCGCATGCCGGAGACCGGCCTGGTTATGGTGCGCGGTCGGGCTGGCGGCACTGGCGCTCCGTTCAATCTCGGCGAAATGACAGTCACACGCGCGAGCTTGCGGTTGGAAAGCGGCGAGGTCGGGCATGCCTATGTGGCCGGTCGGAGCAAGCGCAAGGCCGAGATCGCCGCCTTGTGTGATGCGCTGCTCCAGGTTCCGGCGCGCGCCGATGACGTCCGCGAACGGGTGATCCGGCCGCTTGCGGAAGCAGCAGAAGCCGCCGCCCGGGAGCGCGCTGAGAAAGCCGGGGCGACCAAGGTCGAGTTCTTCACCCTGACCCGAGGGGGATCTTGATGGCGCCTGGGATGCAAGATCCTCTGACCGGCGGCTTTCCCGATCAAGGTCAGACGGCGGCCAAAGCGTTTCGCCAGGCTATGGCGGCGTTATCGACGCCCGGGACAATCATGCGTCTCGCCGGGGCTTGTCCACCTGAGGGCATCTCACCCGCCGCCGGCACGCTGTTCCTCGTGCTCGCCGATGCGGACACAGCGCTTTGGCTGCCGCCAAGGCTCGCAGAGGGCCCTGTTGCACAGTGGCTGCGCTTTCACACAAACGCGCCCCGCGGGGATGCGAGATCGGCCCGCTTTGCCGTCGGGCATTGGTCGGAACTGGCGCCGCTCGCGCGCTGGCCGGCGGGCACCCCGACCTATCCCGACCGCTCGGCGACGCTCTTCGTCGAACTCGATGCGCTCGAGGGGGGGGAGCCGGTTGGATTGCGCGGCCCTGGCATTCGCGACACGGTGTGCGTCGCGCCGGCGCTCCCGGACGGCGCCTGGGCCGAGATTTCGAAGAACGCCGCGGGCTTTCCACTCGGCGTCGATCTGTTTCTTTGTGCGGGCGATCGGATTCTGGGCCTGCCCCGCAGCACACGTCCGGAGGTCTGAGCCATGTATGTCGCGGCCAAAGGCGGGGAGCGGGCGATCGACAACGCCCATGCTTGGCTGGCGGAGATCCGCCGCGGTGGGACCGAGACGCCGCCGCTGTCCTTGGCGCAAATCGCCCACCAACTCGCCCTGGCGGTGAACCGCGTAATGGCGGAGGGCTCGCTTTACGACCGCGAGCTGGGCGCGCTGGCGATCAAACAGGCGCGGGGCGATCTGGTCGAGGCGGTCTTTCTGCTGCGGGCCTTCCGCACCACGCTGCCGCGCTTCGGCGCGAGTGCAGCGCTCGATACCGGGCGGATGGCCTGCCTGCGACGGATTTCGGCGATCTACAAGGACGTCCCCGGTGGCCAAGTCCTCGGCCCCACCTTCGACCACACCCACCGCCTCTTGGACTTTACGCTGGCGGCCGAGGATGGGGC
This sequence comes from Pikeienuella sp., assembly GCA_050331335.1. Classification (GTDB taxonomy): domain Bacteria; phylum Pseudomonadota; class Alphaproteobacteria; order Rhodobacterales; family Rhodobacteraceae; genus Thermohalobaculum. The sequence goes on along the minus strand of JBHJGY010000002.1, from coordinate 27,735 downwards.
TGATCCCGCACCCGCGCCGCGTGCAGCGCCCCAGCGCGACGCGACCCCCCATGTGATGGGCTTTCTCGATCGAGAAGGGCTGGTCGAAGGCGCTGCTGCGTCCGAGGAAACGCCACCAGATCTCACCCGGGAGCCGCTTGAATTCCCCTGCGACCGGGCACTGCGGCTGCAGGCGCTCGCGCGCGGCGACGAGGGGTTCCTGCTGGGCCTCGCCTATTCCACGCAGCGCGGCTATGGCCGGACCCATGCGTTCGTTGGCGAGTTGCGGATCGGGGTGGTGGCGGTTGCCTTCGAGATCCCGGAGCTTGGCATCACCATCGAGATCGCTGAGATCGAGGTGACCGAATGCGAGACGGTGAACCAATTCCGCGGATCGAAAACCGAGCCACCGCAATTCACGCGTGGCTATGGGCTCGTCTTCGGCCAGTCCGAGCGCAAGGCGCTGTCGATGTCACTCGTCGATCGGGCGCTCAGATGGCGCGAACTCGGCGAGGAGAACACGGGGGCGCCGGCTCAAGACGAAGAGTTCGTCATTGCCCATTGTGACAACATTCAAGCGACCGGGTTCCTCGAGCACATCAAGCTGCCGCATTACGTCGATTTCCAGGCAGAACTGGAGTTGATCCGTCAACTGCGCCGTGAGGCGATCGCGGCGACCTCGGCCGAGGAGGCGGCGGAATGACTGCGGGGGCTAAAGACGCACCGGGCCGGCATCAAGCACACCTGTCGCGTGCGTCGCACCGGCCAGCGGGCCTTGGCAAATGCGATTGCCGCCGCGGCCGGCTGTCTCCCGGCGATCCCGTCCAGGATCCTGCGTGCCCCGTCGAAGCGGCGGTCCGACCAGACCATCACCACGTTTCTTGGCCGGGGGCGCGATGAAGGTGGTCTTCGATGTCGGTCGGGTGCTCGTGCGGTGGGAGCCTGAGCCGGTTCTGCGCGATCTGGTAGGCGAGGCGCGCTGGGAGGCGTTTTCGTCCGAGGTCGACTTCTTCGCCTGGCATATGGCACAGGATGCCGGCCGCTCGGTGGCGGAGGCGCTTGAGGACGCCCGCGCCCGCTATCCAGCGTGGGTCGATGTGCTCAGCGGCTTTTATCCGCGCTGGGGCGCGGCGCTGCCTGGGCTCATCACGGGCACTGTCGAGATCAAGGAGGCGCTGGAGGCGCGCGGGGTGGCGCTCTATGCGATCACCAACTTCCCGGCCGAGCACTGGCCCGAGACGGTCGCCCGCTACCCAACCTTGGGGCAGTTCGACTACGTCCTGGTCTCAGGAGAGGTGGGGCTCGTGAAGCCGGACCCCGCGATCTTCCGGTTGTTTTTCGAGCGGACTGCGCTCGCGCCGGGCGACTGCTTCTTCACCGACGACAGCCCAGCGAACATCGCGACGGCCACAGCGCTCGGGATGGACACCCATCTCTTCACCGGGCCGGAGGGCCTGCGCGCGGCGCTGAGCCAACGGGGGTTGTTGTGACCGCCGCACCGCCCTTAGCCCGCGTCGTCGTCCTCGGCCTCCGCCCGCTCGGCCCGGCGCGCCTCCTCCGCCTCCTCCCGGCGCCAGCGGCGGATCTGCCACTCGCCCCAGAGCCAGACGGCCACGACCCCCACCCCGATCCAGACGATCACCGGGGCGCCGAACACGGTGTACTCCCCCTTGTCCATATACGCCCAACTGTCTTCCAACGCGGGTCCTCCTCACAACGAGAGACGATGCGATGACCGATAGCGGATACAACTTCGCCTATCTCGACGAGCAAACGAAGCGGATGATCCGCCGGGCGCTGCTCAAGGCGGTCGCGATCCCGGGGTATCAGGTGCCGTTCGCCTCGCGCGAGATGCCGATGCCCTATGGGTGGGGGACCGGCGGGGTGCAAGTGACGGCGGCCTGTCTTACCGCGGCAGACAAGCTGAAAGTGATCGACCAGGGTGCCGACGACACGACCAATGCCGTGTCGATCCGCAAATTCTTCGAGAAGACCGCCGGGGTCGCCACAACCGAGGAGACGGAGGAGGCGACGATCATCCAGACCCGCCACCGCATCCCCGAGGCGCCGCTTTCGCCGGGCCAGATCCTTGTCTTTCAGGTGCCGATCCCGGAGCCCTTGCGCTTTCTGGAGCCGCGCGAGACCGAGACCCGCAAGATGCACGCCCTCGAGGAATACGGGTTGATGCATGTGAAGCTCTACGAGGACATCGCCCAGCATGGCCATATCGCGACCTCCTACGCCTATCCGGTTCGCGTCGAGGGTCGTTATGTGATGGATCCGTCGCCGATCCCGAAATTCGACAACCCCAAGCTCGACCGCTCGCCCGCGCTGATGCTCTTCGGGGCCGGCCGGGAGCAGCGGATCTATGCGCTGCCGCCTTTCACCCGGGTCGACAGCCTCGATTTCGAGGACCACCCCTTCGATCGCGGCGGAGCGGAAGCGGCCTGCGCGCTTTGCGGCGACCGGGAGAGCTATCTCGACGAGGTGATCGTGGACGATGCAGGGGGGCGGATGTTTGTCTGCTCCGATACGGCCCACTGCCGGGCGCAGCGGAAGGAGGCGTCATGAACGCCGATGCAGTGAAATCGACAGCCCCCTTTCGACCGTGCCTGGACGAGGGACCGATCCTATCGGTCGAGGATCTGACCAAGCTGTACGGCGCGCGGATCGGCTGCGAGGGCGTCAGCTTCAATCTCTGGCCGGGCGAGGTGCTCGGCATCGTCGGGGAATCCGGTTCTGGCAAGACCACCGTCCTCAAGACGATCGGCGGGCTTCTGAAACCCGACGGCGGCTGTGTGTGCTATACAACAACTGCCGGGATCGCCGATTTGGGTGAGCTCGCCGAGCCGGAGTTGCGCCGGCTTCTTCGCACCGAGATTGCCTTTGTCCACCAGAACCCACGGGATGGTCTCCGGATGGGTGTCTCTGCCGGCGCCAATGTCGGCGAGCGGCTGATGGCCCAGGGCTCACGGCATTACGGTCGGATCCGCGGAGCGGCGACGGACTGGCTCGCGCGGGTCGAGATCGAGACGGGCCGGCTCGATGATCGGCCGCGCGATTTCTCCGGCGGTATGCAGCAGCGCCTGCAGATCGCCCGCAATCTTGTCTCCGGACCGCGGCTGGTGTTGATGGACGAACCGACCGGCGGGCTCGATGTCAGCGTCCAGGCCCGGTTGCTTGACCTGATCCGCGGGCTCGTGCGCGAGTTCGGGCTCTCGGCGGTCGTTGTCACGCATGACCTCGCCGTGGTGCGGCTCCTGGCCGACCGCCTGATGGTGATGAAGTCGGGCCGGGTGGTGGAGAGCGGCTTAACCGACCAGGTGCTCGATGATCCCGCGCATCCCTACACCCAGCTCCTGGTGAGCTCGATCCTGCAGGTCTGAGAAAGGCTCGACGGAGGACAGATGGCACCGATAATCGCGGTCGACGACGTCTCGAAGACCTTTACGCTGCACACGCAAGGTGGCGCGCGGTTGCCCGTGCTCTTAGGCGCGTCGCTCAGTGTCGCGGCGGGGGAATGCGTGGCGCTGGCCGGGCCGTCCGGTGCGGGTAAGTCGACGCTGATGCGCATCGTCTATGGCAACTATCGCGCCGATGCCGGCTCGGTCCGCGTCGCAGGCACCGAGATCGTCGGCGCTGAGCCGCGGGTGGTCCTTGCTCTGCGGCAGCGCACCCTCGGTTATGTCAGTCAGTTCCTGCGCGTGGTGCCCCGGGTGCCTGCGCTGGAGGTGATCGCCGAGCCGTGCCGGGCGGTCGGGGTCGGGGCCGCGGTTGCCGAGGCCCGGGCCAAGAAACTGCTCGCGCGCCTCAACATACCCGAGCGGCTCTGGGGCCTGTCGCCGCTGACCTTCTCCGGTGGCGAGCAACAGCGGGTGAACATCGCGCGTGGTTTTGCCCATCCCTATCCCGCGCTTTTGCTCGACGAGCCGACTGCGAGCCTCGATGCGGCCAACCGAGCCGAAGTGCTGGGTCTGATCCAAGAGGCTAAGGCGGGGGGCACCGCCATCTTGGGGATCTTCCATGATGCTGCGGCCCGCGCGGAAATCTGCGATCGCGAGGTCGATGTCGGTCGGTTCGCGCCGGCCGCCCCGGCCTCCGCCGAGGCAGCCCTATGACCGGGCGGGGCAGCCGCGGGACGCTGTTTCTCGTGGTCGGCCCATCTGGGGCGGGGAAAGACACGCTGATCGCACAGGCCGCGGCGCGCCGGCCGGATCTTTGGGTGCCGCAACGCGTGGTCACCCGAGCCGCCGATGCGGGAGGCGAGCCGATCATGGCCGTGGGTGACGCGGCTTTCGACGCGCTGGAGGCGGCCGGCGGGTTTATGCTCGCTTGGCGGGCCCATGGGCTGGCATACGGGATCCCGGTAGAGGCCGCGGCGGCGCTCGCACGGGGCGAGAGCGTCCTTGTGAATGTCTCGCGCGCGGTGGTGGCCGAAGCGCGGCAGCGCTTTGCGCCTGTTCGGGTGCTGGTGATCGATGCTCCGGTCGAGGTGCTCGCCCGGCGTCTGGCCCAGCGGGGTCGGGAGACCGCGTCAGACATCGCGGCCCGGCTGGCGCGGGCCGGTTCGGCACCTCAGCCAGCGGGCCCGGATGTTCGGGTCATCGTCAATGACGGGCCGATCGAAGCCGCCGTCGAGGCTTTCCTCGAGGCGCTTCAGCCCGAAAGCGCATGACGGGAGAGCAGATGGAACGGCCGGCCGCCGCCCGGATCGCCGAAGAGGCAGACGTCCCGAAAGGCGATCGGTGCGCCAAGAGCCGGGCCGAAGACAGTGCGCGCGGCGATGGTCACCGGGCCTTCCTCGTCGGGTGCGAGCCGCCGGCTCAGCGTCAGATGAAACCGAAATTCCTCCAGGACATAGGGATAGCCCCATGCCGTGAGATAGGCGTCCTGCGCAGAACTGAGCGGTCGCGCGCGCCGCTTTGCAAGCTCGGCCTCGGTCGGGGGCGCTCTGAAGCGGTCGAGCTGGGTAACGGCTGCAGCGGCGAGCGCGTTAAGGGACGGGCAAGGGGCTGCGGGGCGCAGCGCACAGAAGCCAAGATCGCATGCCACAACGAGCTCGGCGGCGAAGGCGGGCTGCGCGCCGACACAGGCATCGAGCGCCGCGCGAAGCCCATCCAGCGTCGCGCCGGGCGTGAGGGAGAACGGCGGCTTGAGCGTTGCGTGAAAGCCGTAGCGGCGTGGTGCCTGCGTCAGCTCCGCGAGATCGACCCCCGCTGGCGGGACAGCCAACGCAGCCGGCGCCCGGGCCTCGGCGTCCCAGCCGAGCCAAGCTGCGCCCAGTCCAGCAAGGCTGGACCCGGCCTCTGGCGCCCAGTAGACCGCGTAACGCAGATACCCGGTCTGCTCCATCCCGCACCCCGCTCGCCCAAGACGCGCCCGATCCGGCGCACTGGCGACCCATGACGAGGAGACAGTCGATGTCAATGACGGAGATGGCACCGCCCCGCCGGGCGGACACGCAAGCGGAACTCGTCCTGGGCAATGCGCGGCTGGTTTTGCGCGACCAAGTCGTTCCTGGCAGCCTGCGAATTGCGGCGGGTCGGATCGTCGATCTGGCGCAGGGCGCGTCCCTGCCGGCCGGCGCGATCGACTGCGACGGGGCCTTGCTGATGCCCGGGCTGGTCGAGCTGCACCCCGACAATCTGGAGAAGCACCTGCGGCCGAGGCCCGGGGTCGATTGGCCGCGCGACGCGGCGGTGCTTGCTCATGATGGGGAGGTGGCCTCGGCCGGGATCACCACCGTTTTCGATGCGCTTCGGGCAGGCACCCTCAAGACCCGGGTCGAGGCGCATGAGGGCCTCAGATACGCGCGGGAGGTTGCCGGGCATATCGTGCGGTTGCGCGGCACCGGGGCGCTCAAGATCGACCATCTTCTGCATATCCGAGCCGAGCTGTGCTCCCACACGGTTCTGGAAGAGATGGACGAATTTGCCGGCGAGCCCCTGGTTCGGATCGTGTCGATCATGGATCACACCCCGGGTCAGCGACAATTCGCCAACGAAGCAAAGTACCGCCAGTATTACCAGGGCAAGCACAAGCTAAGCGATGCGCAGATGGACGCCTTCGTCGCCGATACCAAGGCGTTGTGGTCGGAGGTTGGTGCCAAGCACGAGACCGGGGTTGTGGCGCGCGCGCGGGCGCTGGGCGCGGCCTTGGCAAGCCATGACGACACGACAGAAGCCCATGTGGCGCAGTCGCTCTCGATCGGCGTGCGGTTTGCAGAGTTCCCCACGACCCTGGAAGCTGCACGGGCCTACAAGTCGGCGGGTGTCCCGGTGATGATGGGGGCGCCGAACATTCTGCGTGGCGGCAGCCATTCGGGTAACGTAGCGGCGGCCGATCTCCTGGAAGACGGGTTGCTCGACATTCTCTCCTCCGACTACGCGCCGTCGTCGCTGCTGCTGGGAGCGATGCGGATCGCGAGAATAACCGGGGATCTGCCTGGGGCGGTGGCCAAAGTGACCCGGGCACCGACAGCTGCTGTGGGCCTCGACGACCGCGGAGAGATCGCCCCCGGCCTCCGGGCGGATCTGATCGCCGTGCGCGAGATCGGCGAGTTGCCGGTGATCACCGGGGTCTGGTCGGCGGGACGCAAAATCGGCTGACGCTTGCTCGACAGGCCGGCTTAGCCGGCCGCGTCTGCCCAGCGGCGGGCGTTTTCCCTGATGGCCTCAGCCCGCTGGCGCACTGGCGGGTGACTTGCAAGCCATCCGGCCGGACCTTCGAGCGCATCGGCGCCCGGGGTGAGGTCGAGCAGCTTCTCCAGCATGCGCGCCTGCGGCTCAGCACCCAATCCCGACCGGATCATCAGTGCGGTTGCATAGCGGTCTGCCTCGAATTCGTCCTTGCGCGACAACGTTGTCACGAACACCATGCTCAGAAGCCGCGCGAGATACCAGCCAATCACCGGAATGAGCCGAGCCAGCAGGCCGCCCACGACCGTGTGCACCGCCTGCGCGATCGCCACATCCAGGGTGCGCCGCCGGGTGTGCCCCAACGCCATATGCCCCAACTCATGGGCGACGACGGACGCAAACTCCGGCGGCGTGATGCGCCCGCCGCGAACCGCGTCGATGAGACCGCGGGTGACGAAGATATCTCCGGTCGGCGTCACGAGCCCGTTAATCATCGGCTCATCAAGCACGCGAACCGAGATGTGCTCGACGCCTGCGGTTTCGGCTAAGCGGCGCAGGGCTCGCTCGAGCTGGTCGTTTTTCAACAGCCGCGAACGGGCCTTGAGCCGTTGGGCGCTCAGCCGCGACATAACGGTCGTCCATATGACCAGGAGCGCGATCGGCGCGACGATGAGCAATATTTTCACCATGACCGGAATGTAATGCGCGAGGGCGGCCGCGTCATCACCCCTGGCGTGCAACTTCTCCGGTCCGGCCCTGCCTGCGAGATCGCCGACCCCTTTCGAAGCGAGGAGGGGAGAGACCGAGGGCGCCTTCGGTGTCGATCAGCGGCGACGTCCAACTGGCCGGGGCGGTGACATGGCTCGCCCCGCGCCCGCCGGAGCGGGCCTCGAAAGGGTAGCCGCACCGCTGCCCGGGCGTATCCAGCCCCATCGATTGCCGCCGATGCGGGCGGGATCGCCCAGCCCCATGTGTCTTACTCGTAGGTTTAGTTTCATCGTTTAAAATATTGCAAAGAAGTAAAATTTTAAGGAGTTGAATCTCCTAAGCTGAGCATCCGTGAAGCGTTAACCCGGACATCTTGCCGGCCCTTTCGTGGATGGCTCAGCTGCGTCGCGCCAAAACCCACCCGGCCGGGTTCCTGATCGCGTTGCCAGGCGGCGTTGCCGAGCGCGCGGGCGGCAGTCTCCTCATAGGTCCAGACGATCCGGTCGAACAACCAAAGCCTTACCCCCAATTTCCGTGGAGGACCCCCACGAGCAGTGGTCAACTCTCGAGTGCCCGGAGCCTCCAGTTCACGACCGCCAGCCCCGGGCGCGGCCCGCCAGCCGCGCAGAACCGCCCGGCAAATCCAGCGCCGCGTCCGAGTTGGCGGCGAAAAGCCGCAGGGGGGCGGCGGGCCAAGCCGAGGCGACGAACCCGGCCGCCGGGAAGGCTGCCCGGGCGCAGATCGGCTCGCTCCGCCAGATCGCGAGACGGCGGGCAGTGAAGATCGGTGCGCATACAGCTGAAGCAGGGGGTGTGGCGGGGCGCTCCCAAGTGGCGGGGCTTTCGGCGTCCTAGCCGGGGGTGCGCCCCCGGCAGCCTGGCAGCGCGCGATCGAAGGTGCTTGCGCACACGCGCCCCGGCCGCAGGATCCTTGCGCGGACGGGAAGGATGTCTTGCCGGCGCAGCCCTAGCGAGGCCGCAGTCTGCGCCACATCTGCCGAGATACCAGACAGGAGCCCAAGATGACCCAGCCAGAGACGCCCTATGCCGCCCCCGCCGCCACCCGGATCGGCCATGTTCACCTTCGCGTGGCCGATCTGGATCGGGCAATCGCCTTTTATTCCGGTGTCTTGGGACTCGCTGTGATGCAGCGGCTCACCTCCGGCGCGGCCTTCCTGTCGGCCGGCGGCTATCACCACCACATTGCGCTCAACACCTGGGAGAGCGCGGGTGGGAACCCGCCGCCGCCAGGGCACACCGGCCTTTATCACACCGCGATCCTCTATCCTTCGCGCGCCGATCTCGCCGCAGCGGTGCGTCGGGTGCTGGCGGCGGGAATTCCGATCACGGGCCAGGCGGATCATGGGGTGTCGGAGGCGATTTATCTTGACGATCCAGATGGTAACGGCGTGGAGCTCTATCGCGACCGGCCGAAGGACGCGTGGCCTCTCGATGCCAAGGCTCGCCTTGCGATGGTGAATGCGCCACTCGATCTCGATGCGCTCCTCGCCCTCTGAGCCCGCGCGCCTTGCCGCCCGGTTTCGGCCTGATAGCTTGGCGAAAACCGGTGAGGAGGAGGGTGGGCATGCCAAAACACGAGCGGCTTGCGCGGACATTGCGACACGGGATCGGGGTCGTCGTCTGGCTCCTGTTGCCCTTGGTCGTCGGCCTCGTCCTTCTGCTCGTGTTCCTACTGGTCTCGTTCTACGCCGCGATGGTGCAAGCTGTTCTGGCGCCGCAGGGAGGCGACCGCTATTCGGTCATTCTGCTGGTTTTGGACCTGCTCGACATGGTGTTTGTCGCGCATCTGATCGTCATGACGGTGGTCGGCTTCTACAACAGTTACTTCCGGGCGCCGGGTCGGGCCGCGGCGGAGGAGGACGGGGAGGAGCCGGCCATCGCTTTCGCCGGTGGCCTTGAGGCGATGAAGTCCCATTTCGCCGTCGTTCTCGTCGTCATTTCCGGGATCCATCTTCTGCACGAAGTGCTCGCGGGGGAAACCGGGGATCCGGCGCGGCTGTTGGGGCTCGCCGTGGTTCATGTCGTGCTGCTTGCGACAGCGGTTGCCCTCGTTTGGATCGCGCGGGCCGATCGCTAAAGGCTTCAGGCGAGAAACCTTTGCTTAAGCAGTGCTCGCTAAGTTGACACTCAGGGTGTCAGCCAGTTTTGGTGTAGGCAGCCGGCTCGTTTGTTGGAGGGTACCATGCCGGTCGATCTCATTCCTTTCCTCGCCGCTGTTCAGGATCAGGCGATCAAGTTCGTCAATGCCGGGGGCGGGCTAAGCGCCGTCGGCGAAGCAACGGTCGTTTGGATCGGCGCAAATATCGCCGGGCTCTCGGTTGGGCTGTTCGTGGGCACCGTGATCTCCTGGGCGGTGCGCAAGGCCGATCCGCTCTGAAGCCGCCCCGGGCCGTGCGAGGCCGTGCAGGGCAGAAGCCTCAGCGACCGAGCTCTCGGGTCGCCGCCTCGAGCCCGGCGAGCGTCATCGGGTACATGCGATCGTCGAATATCTCGCGGATCATGCGGATCGACTGTGTGAAGCCCCAATGAGCCTGGGGGACCGGGTTTATCCAGACGGTATTTGGATAGCGCCCGACGAGGCGGCGCAGCCAGACCTCGCCGGCTTCCGCGTTCCAATGCTCGTTAGCCCCGCCGGGCACCGCGACCTCATATGGGCTCATCGAGGCATCACCTACGAGCACGAGCTTCCAATCCGGCCCATAGGTGTTGAGAACATCCCAAGTCGGGGTCTGCGCCTCCCATCGCCGGGCATTGTCGCGCCATACTCCTTCGTACACACAGTTGTGGAAGTAGTAATACTCCAGATACTTAAATTCAGCCCGCGCGGCTGAAAACAGCTCTTCGGCAATCTTAACGTGGTCGTCCATCGAGCCGCCGACGTCGAAGAGCATCAGCACCTTGACAGCGTTGCGCCGCTCGGGCCTGGTCTGGACGTCGAGATACCCGGCCCTGGCGGTCGCCGATATGGTGCCGTCAAGGTCGAACTCCTCCGCCGCACCCTCGCGGGCCCAACGTCTCAGCCGCTTAAGCGCCAGCTTGATCGTGCGGGTGCCGATCTCACGATCGCCGTCGAGGTCGCGGAAGCGGCGCTGATCCCAGACCTTGGCGGCACGGCGGTGGAACGAGCTGTCTTGGCCGATGCGCACGCCTTCTGGGTTGTAACCATAGGCGCCGAAGGGGGAGGTGCCCGCCGTACCGATCCATTTGTTGCCGCCCTGGTGACGCCCTTTCTGCTCCTCCAAGCGCTTCTTGAGCGTCTCCATCAGCGCCTCCCACCCCCCTAAGCTCTCGACGAGGGCCTTCTCTTCGGGGGTCAGGTGCTTCTCGGCGAGGCGTCTGAGCCACTCCTCCGGCAGCGCCGCAGGTGTCTCGCCGGCCTCGGGGGCGACTGCCTCCAACCCGCGAAAGACCTCGGCAAAGACCCGGTCGAACCGGTCGAAATGGCGCTCGTCTTTGACGAGAGCGACGCGGGCAAGATGGTAGAGCCCATCGACATCGTGCAGGACGAGCCCTGCCCGCACCGCGTCCAAGAAGGCGAGATGCTCGCGCAGCGACACCGGCACACCGGCTGCCTTGAGGCTGAAGAAAAGCTTGAGGAACATTCCTTGCTGATACGCCGCGCCGGGCCGGCCGTCCATCCGGCCCGTGCATCCTCAGCCAATTAGGCCAAGCCGGATCACCAGGATTTGTGCGGCGAGCATCAACAGCGTCGCCGGGATCGCATGGGCGAGCGCGTACTGCACCGCATCCGCGGTCGTGCCGCCGCGCCGGCGGGCCCGCCGCCACCCGAAAATGGCCGCCGCAGTGAAAGTGAGGGCGAGCAGCATAACGATCTCCTGTCAGCTCGGGCCACGCTGGCGCTTAGCGCGTCCCCTTTGCAGCCCGGCCGATGGCATAGGCTCCCCAAGCCGCAGCGGCCTGTGATGCCGCTCGGCCGTCCGCCTCGCGCCCGAGACTGAGCAGCGCTCGCGCCCGCAACGCATAATAGGCCGCCAGCGCCTCGTCCAGCCCGTGGCCTGCCAAGGTGGGGGCAAGCCCGTCGGTGGCGGCAAGCGCGGTCTCCGGATCGGCTTGGGCAAGGGCGATGCCCGCTCGGGTGAGGCGGGCCTGGGCGAGTCGGGGGTCCTCGGCGCCGTGCACCCGGGCGCAAACGGTCTCCGCTTGCGACAGCAGCCGGGCGGCAAGGGCCGGGTCGGCCCGCTTTTCCACCTGGGCCCTGAGCGCCAAGCTGTGGCAATGCCAGGGTGTCCCTGGCAGAGCGGCTTCGGCAAAGCCCAGCGCGTCCCGCGCGGCAAGGCGGCGCGCCTCGGCCGATCGGTCCGAGCGGAGCACCTCGCCGACAAGCGACCGCCAGCGCGCCTCGGCCCGGTGCTCGGCCGGTGGCAATGGCGCGGCGCGGCGGCCCGCAGGGTTGATCCGGTCGAGCACGGCCCTGGCGCGCCGCTCGGTCTCCGCGCGGCCCAAGCCGGTCTCTAGGCTGGGATCGTAAAGCACCCGCAGCATCAGCAAATCGAGCCGCGTGGGCCACAGATGTCCGAAGTCATCGTTGAAGACAGAGGGGCCGAGTCCGTAGAGGTCGTTGACCGGGCCAAGCCCTTGGGCGATTTCCTCCAGCAGGCAGCGGCGCAGATCCGCCGGGATTGCCATATCCGGGATGAAGATCGTGACCGCCTCCAGCGCGCGGGCGCGGGTCATGGCAATCCCGCCCATGGCATCGGGACGGTCGGCGAAATCGTCCCAGCTCACATCGCCGGAGACGAGGACGCAGGCGGCGTCCGGCAGCAGGCTGGTGAAAAGGCGGCCGGGCACCAGGCGGATCGTCATATTGCCCGGGCCTGGGACGCGCGAGATGTCTATCCCGGTGTGGCGACGCAGATAGGTCATATAGTCGTCGAGAAATGGCCCGTAACTCGCCGCGGCAGAGCCTTCGAGCGCCACCCGGACAGGTCCTTCGAACCGCACGAGATGGGGTTTGGCGCCGCCCCATTCGGTCTCGTGTGTGAGGGTGACGAAGAGCCGGGCGAGGGACGCATTGGCGTAATGGGTATGGCCGGCGGGAAGCGCGCGATAGAGCACGGGGTGCGTCGGCGGTCCGTCTGATACAACCACTGGGGTCGCGGTGGCGCAGGCAGCCAAAACGGCGCAGAAAACCAAGAAAATCGAGCGCATTAGCGTGTATATTTGATGAAGGGCGTTGCTTTGCCGATCCGGTCGTAGAGCTGGCGCGCGGTCGTGTTGAAGTCTTGCGTGAGCCAATAAACAGCGGGGCAGCCGGCGGCGTCTGCGGCCCCGTAGACCGCTTCGATCAGCGCCCGCCCGGCCCCCGTGCCACGCGCCGAGGGGGCGACGTAGAGATCCTGCAAATAGGTCACCCGCTCCACCCGCCATCCGTGCCGATGATAGATGTAGTGGACAAGGCCGACGAGAACCCCCTCTCTGTCGGCAACGAAGCCGTGATAATCGCCGTCGGCTTCGCTGAGGAGCCGTGCCCAGGTGGTGGCATAAACCTCTTCAGACACGCCTGTCTCATAGAAATCGAGATACCCCGTCCAGAGACGCCGCCATGCCGCCTCATCCGCCAGGTTTGGCCGCCTGATTTCAAGCCCGCTCATCCCGTCTCCCTCACGGCCCGCTGACCGAGCTCCACCCGTTTTGGAAGGTCGGGATTGCGCAGATTCCTGTCAAGCCGGCCTCGTCTTTGTGCTCCCTGTCCGGCGAGGTGACCCTGGCCGTCTCGCCTCAGCCGCCGAAGAGCGGCCGGAGCGGCTGCGGCAGACGGGCTAGCGGCCGCGCCGCGCCATGAAGGCAAGCCGTTCGAAAAGATGGATGTCCGCCTCGTTCTTCAGCAAGGCGCCGTGGAGCGGGGGGATCGCGGCTCGGTCGTCGGCGCGCAGGGTGGCAGGGTCCACCTCGTCCGCGAGCAGCAGCCGCAGCCAATCGAGCGCTTCGGAGGTGGAGGGCTTCTTCTTCAGTCCCGGTGTTTCACGGATCTCGAAGAACCTGGTCAGTGCCGCCCGCACCAGCTCCTGTTGGATCCCCGGAAAATGCACATCGACGATCCTTCCCATCGTCTCCATGTCGGGAAAGGCGATGAAATGGAAAAAGCAGCGCCGCAAAAAGGCGTCCGGCAATTCCTTCTCATTGTTCGAGGTGATGATGACGATGGGCCTGGTATGCGCAGTCACGGTTTCGCCGGTCTCGTAGACATGAAACTCCATGCGATCGAGCTCTTGGAGCAGATCGTTCGGGAACTCGATGTCCGCCTTGTCGATCTCGTCGATCAGCAGGACCACCTTTTCGGGGCTGGCGAAGGCTTCCCACAGCTTCCCCGGCTTTATGTAGTTTTTTACCTCGCGCACCCGCTCATCGCCGATCTGGCTGTCGCGCAGGCGGCTGACGGCGTCGTATTCGTACAGCCCCTGGACCGCGCGTGTGGTCGATTTTATGTGCCACTCGAGCAGTTTGAGGCCGAGGCTTGCGGCGACCTGGCGGGCCAGCTCTGTCTTACCGGTGCCAGGCTCGCCCTTGACGAGAAGGGGGCGCTCGAGCTGAATCGCCGCGTTAACGGCGAGGCGCAGATCCTCGGTTGCTACGTAGTCCTCGGTGCCCTCGAAACGCATCATCCGGCCCTCTCCTTATTCGCTCTGTGGTGCGGCGCATCATCGACCTGCATCAGCTATAACCGTTGCACGCCATGAGTTTAAGGCGTGACATGAACGCGGAAAGCGACTATAGCGGGGGCCAGAAAAACGGGGGTGCGGAACAACCGTGCCGCGCGTGTCAGGGGCTTTATCATGAATGTCGAGACTTCGATCGACGCCGCCTATCGCCCGTCAGACGACGAGCCGTTCATGGGCGAGCGTCAGAAGAACTACTTTCGCCGTAAATTGCTCGACTGGCGGAATTCGATCCTGAATGAGAGCCGCGAGACCGTCGAGAGCCTGCAAGAAGATACGGTAAACATCCCGGATCTGGCCGACCGAGCTTCGGCTGAGACGGATCGGGCACTTGAGTTGCGCACACGCGACCGTCAGCGCAAGCTGATCTCTAAAATCGACGCGGCGCTGCGCCGGATCGAGGACGGCTCCTATGGTTACTGCGAGGTCACCGGTGAACCGATCTCGCTGCGCCGCCTCGAGGCAAGACCGACCGCGACGCTCTCGCTGGAGGCCCAGGAGGCGCATGAGCGGCGGGAGAAGGTCCACCGCGACAGCTGAGCCGCTTCACGGCCGGTTTGCCTTCAGCCCCGCGGTCCGGGGTTAAGACACGCGCCGCATCCGTCAGAATTTTTTACGCGCAACCCTTCTGCACTGCGGAAGAACCATTTGCTGCAGGTGCGCCCGTTCCGATAGTGTCCGAGTGACGCGTATTCGAAACAGGACCTGGAGTGCAGGGATGACAGCGCATGTGGAACTCAGCGGGATCTCGGTCGCGGCAGATCTCGTGGCCTTTGTCGAGACAGAGGCTCTGCCTGGGACGGGGATCGCGCCAAGCCAGTTCTGGCGTGGGTTGGCCGACCTCGCCGGCCGCTTCGCTGCGCCGAACCGCGCACTTTTAGCCAAGCGTGACGAGCTTCAGGCGCAGATCGACGGCTGGCACAGCGCGCGCCGCGGCCAGCCCCATGACCCCGCCGCCTATCGCGCCTTTCTGGAGCAAATCGGCTATCTGGTGCCGGAAGGTCCCGACTTCACCGTGGATACGCCCAAGGTCGATCGGGAGTTTGCCGAAATCGCAGGGCCCCAGCTCGTCGTCCCGGTGATGAATGCCCGCTATGCGATCAACGCGGCAAATGCCCGTTGGGGCTCGCTCTACGACGCACTCTATGGGACGGACGCGCTCGGCACGTCAGCGCCCAAGGGGGCCTATGACCGCCGGCGCGGCGGGCGCGTCGTCACCTGGACGAAGGCCCATCTGACCGGCATCGTGCCGCTGTCCGAGCCGGGCCTCGCTTGGGCCCATGTGGAAGGGGTCGCGGTGGTCGACGGGGCGCTCGAGGTCCGGCTGATCCCGGGCCTCACGGCGCGCGACGGCGCGTCCACCCGGGCGGATCGAGCGCGGTTGGCCGATCCTACGATGTTTGTCGGCTACCGCGGCGACCCCGCAGCGCCCTCCGCCATTCTTCTCAAGCGCCACAACCTGCATATCGAGCTCAAGATCGATTTCGACCACCCGATCGGGCGCCATGACAGCCTGGGCCTCGCCGATGTGGTTCTCGAAAGCGCCGTCACCACGATCTGCGACTGTGAAGACTCGGTTGCGGCCGTGGATGCGCAGGATAAGGTAACGACCTATCGCAATTGGCTCGGGCTGATGCGGGGCGATCTCACGGCCGAAGTGGCGAAGGGGGGCGAGACCTTCACCCGCCGGCTTGCCGAAGATCGGACCTATACCGCGCCGGATGGGAGCAGTTTCGCGCTGCCGGGCCGTTCGCTGCTCCTGGTGCGCAATGTCGGGCCGCTGATGACGACGCCGGCGGTGCGCCTGGCCGATGGCTCTGACCTCCCCGAAGAGATCCTCGATGCCGCTTGTACCGTGTTGATCGCGATGCATGACCTCAAGAAGACCTCCGGCGCGCGGAACTCACGCGAAGGTTCGGTCTATGTGGTCAAGCCGAAGATGCACGGGCCCGAAGAGGTCGCCCATGCGGATGCGCTGATGGCTGCGGTCGAGGAGATGCTGGGCCTTGCGCCAAACACGGTGAAGATCGGGATCATGGACGAGGAGCGCCGTACCACGGTTAATCTCAAGGCGTGCATCCGCGCCGCCCGCTCGCGCGTCGCTTTCATCAACACCGGCTTCCTCGACCGCACTGGCGACGAGATCCACACAGCGATGCAGGCGGGGCCGATGATCCGTAAGGGCGAGATGAAGAGCGCGGCCTGGCTCACCGCTTACGAGGACTGGAATGTCGATACGGGGCTGGCCTGCGGGCTGAAGGGCGTCGCGCAAATCGGTAAAGGCATGTGGGCGATGCCGGACCGGATGCAGGCCATGCTCGAGGCGAAGATCGCGCATCCGCGGGCCGGGGCCAACACCGCCTGGGTGCCGTCGCCCACGGCAGCGACGCTGCATGCGCTGCACTACCACCGGGTGGATGTGGCGGCACGTCAGGCGGAGATCGCTGCCGGCGGCCGGCGGGCCGCGCTCGACGACATTCTGACGATCCCGCTGGCCGACCGGCCGAACTGGGCGCCCGAGGAGATCCAGGCCGAGCTCGACAACAACTGCCAGGGGATCCTGGGGTATGTGGTGCGCTGGGTTGATGCGGGGGTCGGGTGCTCGAAGGTGCCGGACATCCACGATGTCGGCTTGATGGAGGACCGGGCGACACTGCGGATTTCGTCGCAGCACATCGCCAACTGGCTGGTGCATGGCGTGGTCACGGCGGCGGAGGTCGAGGCCACGCTGAAGCGGATGGCTGAAGTGGTCGACCGACAGAATGCGGGCGATCCGGACTACCAGCCGATGGCGCCCGGGTTCGACGGGGTGGCGTTCCAGGCCGCCCGGGACCTGGTCTTCAAGGGCGCCGACTGGCCTAACGGTTACACAGAGCCTGCCCTGCATGGGCGCCGGGTGGAGAAGAAAGCGGGAGCACGCTGATGTCGATCACGTTGGAGACGGCGAAACTGATCATCTCGGGAGCCTTTGCGAAGGCCGCAGAGCTGGGGCTGAAGCCGCTGGCGGTTGTGGTGCTCGATGCCGGCGGCCATGTGACCGCCTTCGAGCGGCAGGATGGTGCGTCGAACGGGCGTTTCCAGATCGCCCATGGCAAGGCGGCGGGTGCCGTGGCGCTCGGGATCGGCAGCCGGGCCTTGATGACCCGTGCCGAAGCCCAGCCCTATTTCGTGGCCGCTGCGGGCGCTTCCCTGGGGGGCGCGCTGGTGCCGGTGCCCGGCGGGGTGCTCGTGCGCGACGCTTCCGGTCGGCTTTTGGGTGCGGTGGGCGTGACCGGCGATACCTCCGACAATGACGAGACCTGCGCGGTGGCAGCGATCGAGGGCGTCGGGCTCAGGGCTGAGACGGGCTGAGCGGGCGCTCGGGGCAGGGGGCGGGCCGGACCCGCCACCTCCCTCCGCCCACCCACCCGCGGGAGCGGGCGGGTCCGGCCCGGGGTCAGACCGGGGTGTCCTCCCAGCGGTCGACCAACAAGGGCGTGGGCAGCTTGGGCAGGTAATCACCATTGGCCGAGAGCAGGAACTCTCGGAAGGCCTCGCCGGTCGCCGAGGGCTTCGCATTGGCGGGGCGGACAAGATACCAGTGGCGGATGATCGGCAACCCCTCCATCCGCAGCATGACGAGCCGGCCCTGTTCGAGTTCCGGCACCACCGTGTGCGCCGAGATGATCGCGAGCCCCAGGCCCGCCATGACGGCTTGCTTGATGGTCTCGTTGGTGCCCATCTCGATCATCCGATAGGGCTGGCCTTCGCCGATGCGATCGAGATAGCGGCGCATCAAGATCCGGGTACCTGAGCCGGGCTCACGGCCCAGGAAGGTTTCCTCGAGCAGCGCTTGGGGGGTGACCTCGTCGGTTTGGGCAAGGCGGTGATGCGGCGGCGCTATCACGATATAGGGGTGCTCGCCGAGGACCTCTGCCTCCACGGCAGGCTCTTGCGGCGGTCGGCCCATGATGGCGAGTTCGATCTCGCCGCGTCCGAGCGCATCGACGATCGTGTCCCGGTTACCGACCTTAAGGCCGATCTCCACCTCTGGCAGGCGCTGTTTCAGTCGCGCGACGAGGCCCGGGGCGAAGTACTTCCCGGTGGAGACCACGCCGATCGAGACATAGCCCGCCATACCGGCCCGCAGCGCCTCGATCCGAGCGAAGCACTGGGTGAGCGCGGTTTCTATCTTGTGGACGGTTCCGAGCAACTCCCGGCCGACGGGGGTGAGGCTAACCTTACCATCGGGCCCGCGGTGAAGCACCTGGGCGCAAATGCCTTCCTCCAGCGCTTTGAGCTGCGTTGAGACGGCGGGCGGGGTCACGTGAAGCGTGCCCGCTGCCGCTGTGATCGACCCGGTCTCGACGATTGCCGCGAGAGCGCGGAGCTGCTTGAGCGTGATAGATTTTGGGTGAGCCATGTCGGTTTGCTTGCGCGGTCTGCAGCAAAATTAACAGGTTACCCTTCAGCCAAAAGCCCTGAAAAAAAAGGAGCGGCTGAATGCCGCTCCGCAACAAAAAAACCGAACCCTGGGAGAGTGTCCGGTGAACGTGCCAGCGATGACCGCCGTCGCGTACATCGCGGATATGGGGCCCATCCGTCGAAAACCCAATTTGAAAATTCTTGAGAGCACATAAGCCTTTGTGTGTTGCGGCAGGCTGCCGCAGGGCTCAGCGCTGCCAGAAGCGCGGGGTGAGCAGTACCAAAACGGAAATGAACTCCAACCTTCCCAACAACATACCCGCCGCGAGGATCCACTTCGCTGCATCTGGCAGGTCGGCATAATTGGATGCGGGGCCGATTTCAGGTCCGAGCCCTGGCCCAACATTCGCGAGCGTGGCGACTGCGCCGGAGATTGCTGTAATCGCCGAGAGCCCAAACATCGACAACAGGATCGCCCAAATCGAGAGCGCGGTTACGAAAACGAAGAAATAGGCCATGACCGAGGACAGAACTTCCGGTTCGACGATCCGGTGGTCGTAGCGCAGAGGAAAGACGCCGGCGGGTGAGTGGATCCGGCGGATCTGCTGGGTCAGCGCGGCGAAGAGGATCTGGTAGCGGAAGACCTTGGCCGAACACGAGGTCGACCCGGCACAGCCGCCAATGAGCGCCACCATGAAGAACAGCGCGATCGGAAAGCCGCCCCAGCTGTCGTAGGGCTCTGAGGCATAGCCGGTGCCGGTCGTGATCGAGGTGATGTTGAAGAGGCTCGCGCGGAAGGCTGCCTCTGCATCGGTCCGGCCCTCGACGAGCAACCAAACTGCGACAAGCGCGGTAACCATCAAAACGACGGCGGTGAAGCCCCGCACCTGGATGTCGCGATAGAGCGGCGAGACCTGGCCCCGGGAGAGCTGGATAAAGCGGATGAAGGGCAAGGCGGCGAGCCACATAAACAGCACCGCGACATACTGGGCGGCGGGAGAGAAGCTTGCAAAGCTGTCGTCGTAGTTCCCGAGCCCGCCGGTTGAGACGGTGGTCATCGCATGGCAGACGGCATCGAAGGCGGCCATGCCCGCCGCCGAATAGGCCAGGATGCAGGCGAGCGTTAGCAGCAGATACAGCCAGAAAAGCGAGCCTGCGACCTCCGCCGCCCGGGGCAGGATGTCGGTGCCGACATCGAAACCCTCGGAGCGGAAGAACTGCATGCCGCCGATCTTGAGCGCCGGCAGAAACACCATGGCAAACACGACGATGCCGACGCCGCCATACCACTGCAACAGCGCGCGCCAAAAGAGCATTCCCGGCGGGGCCTCGTCGAGGCCAGACATCACCGTGGCACCGGTCGTGGTGAGCCCGGACATCGCCTCGAAATAGGCGTCGGTGTAGGAGGCACCTGGGGCGCCGTAGACAAAGGGCAGCGCGCCGAAGATGGGCAGCGCCATCCAGACGAGCGTGGTGAGCAGGAAAGCTTGTTGCCGGCTCAAGCCCTGCAATTCGCTGCGCCGGGTCACCAGGGCCAGGGCCAACCCGGCTGTTGTGGTGAGGAAGGCGGCCATCGCCACGCCGCGCCAGTTACCGTTGTTGGAAACGGCATCGACCAGCGCTGCGAGGAGCATCGAAGCCCCGAGCACCACGGTCAGGCGACCAATCACCGAGACGACGGGGCGGATGTCGTACATGTCGGGAGAGTGCCCGGGCGCAATCCGTTGTCAACCGGGCACGACGCCTATCCTAGGTGCGCAGGGCGGGCGCGTCAGAAGGGCGGGTCGCTCGGCCCCGCCTGGTTCTCGGCTCGGCTGACGAAGCGGGCGACGACCTTCTTCTCGCCTGACTTCTCGAAGTCGATCGTCAGCTTGTCGCCTTCGACCGACGCGACCCGCCCATAGCCGAATTTCTGGTGAAACACCCGGGTGCCAGCCTCGAAGGCCGGGGCTGCGGCAGCATCGATGACCAGCGCCCGGGCCTCCGCCGGCTGATCTAGGGGCCGGCTCCGGGCCCGCGATGCGAAACGCTTCCAGCCGGGGGAGTTATAACTGTCGGCATTGACGGCATTCGCCTCGAGCATCGAGCTGCCGGCAGCCCCGACTGCGGAGGCCGCTTGATGATGCCCACCGTAAAGCCCGGACGGGGTGAGCACCTCGACATGCTGCGGCGGCAGTTCGTCGATGAAGCGCGACGGTAAGGCCGATTGCCAGCGCCCGTAGATCTGACGGTTAGCCGCGAAGGAGAGGGTCAGATGGCGCCGGGCGCGGGTAATCCCGACATAGGCAAGACGGCGCTCTTCCTCGAGGCCAGCGAGGCCCGATTCATCCATGGAGCGCTGCGACGGGAAGAGCCCGTCCTCCCAACCGGGGAGAAAGACGGCGGGAAACTCGAGCCCCTTGGCGGCATGCAGCGTCATGATGGAGACCTTCGGGCTGGCCTCTTCCGTTTCGTTATCCATCACGAGCGAGACGTGCTCGAGGAACCCCTGGAGGTTCTCGAAGCCCTCGAGCGCGTTGACCAGCTCTTTGAGGTTTTCCAGCCGCCCCGGCGCCTCGGGGGACTTGTCCGCCTGCCACATCGCTGTGTAACCGGCTTCGTCGAGGATGGTTTCCGCCAGTTCGATATGGCTCATCTGTGCGACCCCCGACCCAGTCGAGACCGGGCCCTGGGAGAGCGCGTGCCACCGATCGATTTGGCCAACCAAGCGGCCGAAGGACTTCGCCGCCCGCGCAGTGAGGCCATGACCACCCTCCGCGGCAGTACGGGCGGCGTCGATGAGCGAGACGTTCTCCGCCCGTGCAAGGCGCTGAACCGCCTGCACGGTCTTGTCGCCGAGCCCGCGTTTCGGGGTGTTGACGATGCGCTCGAACGCCAGATCGTCGTCCGGGCTGACGGCGAGGCGGAAATAGGCCATCGCGTCGCGGATCTCCATCCGCTCGTAGAACCGCGGGCCGCCGATCACCCGATAGGGCAGGCCGATGGTCAGAAACCGGTCCTCAAAGGCACGCATCTGGAACGAGGCCCGCACGAGGATCGCCATCTCGTCCAGCGAGAGGGGCTCATGCCCGCGGGTGCCGCGGCTTGCCGCTTCCACTTCCTCCCCGATCCAGCGGGCCTCCTCCTCGCCGTCCCAGTGACCGATCAGCCGGACTTTCTCGCCGCCATTGGCCTCGGTCCAGAGGGTCTTGCCGAGACGGCCCTGGTTGGCCGCGATCATGCCGGAGGCGGCGCCGAGGATCTCTGGCGTCGAGCGGTAGTTCTGCTCGAGCCGGATCACTTGGGCGCCTGGGAAATCGGTTTCGAAGCGCAGGATGTTGCCGACCTCGGCGCCCCGCCAGCCATAGATCGATTGGTCGTCATCGCCCACGCAGCAGATGTTGCGATGGCCCTGCGCCAACAGCCGCAGCCACAGATACTGCGCGACATTGGTGTCCTGGTATTCGTCGACGAGGATGTACCGGAAGCGCTGCTGATACTGTGACAGTACGTCCTCATGGGTCTGGAAGATCGTGACCACATGCAAGAGGAGGTCGCCGAAGTCGACGGCATTGAGGGTGCGCAACCGCGCTTGATAAGCCTCGTATAGAGCCACCGCGCGGTTGCCGGCAAATCCCTGCTCGTCGGCCGGCACCTGGGCCGGCTTCTGCGCGCGGTTCTTCCAACGGTCGAGCAGCGAGGCGAAGACCCGAGCGGGCCAGCGCTTCTCGTCGATCCCCTCGGCGCTCAAGATCTGCTTGATCAGGCGGATCTGGTCGTCGGTGTCGAGGATTGTGAAATTTGACTTCAGGTCGACGAGCTCCGCATGGCGCCGCAGGATTTTGACCGAGATCGCGTGGAAGGTGCCGAGCCAGGGCAGCCCTTCCACCGGCCCGCCGAGGAGCGTGGCACAGCGGGCCTTCATCTCGCGCGCGGCCTTGTTGGTGAAGGTGACCGCGAGGATCTGGCTGGGCCATGCGCGGCGTTCGTGGATCAGATGCGCAAGCCGGGTGGTGAGCACGCGGGTCTTGCCGGTGCCAGCGCCTGCAAGCACAAGAACGGGGCCGTCGAGCGCGCGCACGGCCTCTTCCTGGGCAGGATTCAGCCCGGCAAGATAGGGTGCAGGAGCCGCGGCACGCGCGGAGAGGGGTGGTTCTGGCCAATCGTCGAAGTCTGGCGCTTCGCTGACATTCTGCTCGGACATGAGGTGGAGCATAGCGTCAGATCGGCCCCAGATAAAGTGTTCGTTCGGTTAATGTTCACATTTTGTTGGAGCCCGCGCGGCTGATTGTCCTGATCAATTGGTGCCGGGTAGGGCATTTGGACGGACAGCCGTAGCGCCTAGATTAGGAAAGAGCCGGAAGGATGGAGACCCGTATGCTGAGCCTTTTCCGAAAGCCTGCCATGCCGACGCCGGGCACCGCGTTGCCAGGCCGCCCCGCCCCGATCCCGACCGCTGAGAGCCACTTCGTAAATGGCCGGTCGCTCAAGGGCCCGTATCCTGCGGGCACCGAGACCGCGATGTTCGCCATGGGGTGTTTTTGGGGCGTGGAACGCATGTTCTGGACCAAGCCCGGGGTGTGGGTGACCGCGGTCGGCTATGCGGCGGGGATGACGCCCAACCCGACCTACCGCGAGGTCTGTTCCGGGCAGACGGGGCATACCGAGGTGGTGTTCGTCGTGTTCGACCCGTCAAAGATTACCTATGAGGCGTTGCTTAAAGTGTTTTGGGAGGGTCACGACCCGACCCAAGGTATGCGCCAGGGCAATGATGTCGGCACCCAGTACCGCTCCGGCATTTACACCTATTCGCCCGAACAAAAAGCGGCAGCCGACGCGTCGATGGCGGCGTTTCAGGCGCAGCTGACCCGGGCTGGCTATGGGGCGATCACAACCGAGATCCTGGATGCACCGGAGTTCTTCTTCGCCGAGGACTATCACCAGCAGTATCTCGCCAAGAACCCCGGCGGGTATTGTGGGGTCGGTGGCACCGGCGTGACTTGCCCGGAGGGTGTCCTCGGTTGAGGGCACCGGCCTTGGGGTCAATGTTCGGCAGCGGGTGCGCGCCTCGGTCCGCCGTGTAATCGGGGGCGCTGACGACGATTTGCCGGTCCGGTTGGGCCCCAAGGGCTGGCGTGGCGCGGCCGCCTCGGCTAAGCGCAAAGCATGAGCACATGGACCGCGATGACGACGCTTCTCGGGCGCGACCGGGCCGAAGCGCTCGGGGAGGCGCTTGAGCGGCTGCCGGACGCGCCGATGGGGGTCGGCGTATTCGAATTGGAGGATGGCTCCGGGCTGTGGGAAGTCGGGGGCTATTTCTCGCAGCCGCCTGACCAGACGGGTCTCGCGATCTTGGCCGTCGCGTTCGGGGCCAATCCTTTCGCGGTCAGCCGGCTCGATGATACCGACTGGGTGGCCCAGGTGCGGCGCGAGTTGCATCCGGTGCGGGCAGGGCGCTTCGTCGTTCATGGCGGGCATGATGCCGACCAGATCGGAGCGCATGAGATCGGTCTGAGGATCGAAGCGGCGATGGCTTTCGGCACCGGGCATCATGCCACCACTCAGGGTTGTCTGTTAGCGCTGGATCGGATCGCGCAGGTTGGGCTTGTCGCCGAGCGGGTGGCGGATATTGGCTGCGGGACCGGGGTTCTGGCGATGGCGGCGGTTCGACGGTTCCGAGCATTCGCGGTGGCGTCGGACATCGAAGACGTGGCGGCGGCCACGGCGGCGGCCAATGCGCGGGTCAATCGCATCGCCCCGCCGCTGGTTGCCGTTTGCGCGCCAGGGTTCCGCAATCCGGTGATCCGACGCACGGCGCCCTACGACTTGATTTTCGCAAATATTCTCGCGGGCGCCCTTAAGCGGCTCGCGCCCGAGATCGCGCGCCACTTGGCGCCGCAGGGAATTGCGGTGTTGTCAGGGCTCTTGGCCGCGCAGGCCGCAGGGGTTGCAGCTGTCTTTCGCGGCCACGGGCTCCGGGTGGTCGCGACTGTGACGCTTGCCGGTTGGACGACCCTTCTCGTCGCAAGCCGCCGCGGCTGGCTCGGCCCCGTTGTACCGGGGGCCGAGCGGAGCGCTGATTGGTAAGTGCGCAACGGCGCAGCGCAGCGCAGGGGGGCCGCTGTCGCGGTCAGATCACCAGCGGCCGGTGCGGGCAAAGCGCTCGACATCCGCCTGGGTCAGGCCAATGTCGTGGAGGCTGTGCGGGCTGAGCCGGGTGAGCTGCGACGCGGTATTGCGGGCGCGGTTCCACTCAGCGATGCTCTCCGCCAGGTCGATAACGGCGTTTACCGTGCGGTGGATGGTGAGTGCGCCCAGAGGAAGGCTGCGGGTTTTGATCTCGACGGCCATGGTCTTATGCCTTGTTACATCAGGGTTGGCGGCGGCCCCGGGGGTTAGCCGGGACATTCGGGGCAGTAGGACAACGCGCACCACGGGTGTGGACGCGCGTGCCAGCCGGTCAGCGAGTTTGGCGCCCCGTTTCGGGCGCTGTGACGACGGCGTTGTTAAAGCGGCGTTCTGGAGCGCAGCGGTCAGGCGCCGAGGATGCGCATATCGGAGATGGTCAGGCCGAGATCTTCCCGCTGGTCGGGGGTCTTGGCGGCGAGGAAGTCGACCGTGCGGCGGGCCTCGAGCCAGGCGATGAGGCGGGCGGTCAGGGTGCTCAGAATCTGGGTCATGTGTGTCGTCTCTGCTCGGACAGGTGATGCGGATGCGCCATATTCGGCGTTCATGGGGGAGTATATGGAGCAGATGGGGCGCCGGGAGAATTGCCATAACCGCATGGCTCGCTTGCACTTTCTGCAAATGCCGCGCTGCAATGCCGGGCTGTCGCGGTTGCATCCGAGAATGTCGCTTTCCCGCTGCTTTTTGGTCACGACCGCTGGCCCCGAGCGGCAGTTCTCGCTAAGCGTTGCAAAAGCATGAAGGGAGGCGCGGCATGATGCGCGTGATCGGGATCGATCCGGGGCTCAGGCAGACCGGTTGGGGCGTCGTCGAGACCCGGGCCGGTCGCTTGACCGCCATCGGCTGGGGGGTCTGCCGCTCCGCCGATGGCCCGCTCGCGATCCGGCTGGCCCGTCTTTACGAGGCGCTGGAGGCCGTTTTTGTCGAACATGCGCCCCAGGCGGCGGCGGTAGAGCAGACCTTCGTCAACCGCGACGCCGCCGCCACGCTCAAGCTCGGCCAGGCCCGAGCCGTGGCACTCTTGGTGCCCGCGCGCGCCGGGATCCCGGTTGCCGAATACGCCCCGAATGCGGTCAAGAAGGCCGTCGTCGGCGTCGGCCATGCGGATAAAGAGCAGGTG
This sequence comes from Pikeienuella sp., assembly GCA_050331335.1. Lineage (GTDB taxonomy): Bacteria > Pseudomonadota > Alphaproteobacteria > Rhodobacterales > Rhodobacteraceae > Thermohalobaculum. Next base: position 2,023 of record JBHJGY010000002.1, on the reverse strand, counting down.
GCCCATATGGTCCGGCTGCTGCTGCCGGGCGCCCGACCCGAGACACCCGATGCCGCAGACGCCCTCGCCATCGCCATCGCCCATGCCTGGGCTGCCGGGGCGCAGGCCGCGCGCGACCGCGCGATTCGGGCGTGAAGGCTGTGCGCCCATGATCGGGAAGCTGAGTGGCCGGGTCGACTATGTCGCTGCCGATCATGCGCTGATCGAAGCGGGCGGTGTCGGCTATGTGGTCTATTGCGCACCGGGAACGCTCGCGGCCCTTCCAGCGCCCGGCCTCGTCGCCGCGCTCTACACCGAATTGGTCGTGCGCGAGGATTTGCTGCAGCTGCTGGGTTTTCGCACGCTGGAGGAGCGGGAATGGCACCGGCTGTTGACCTCGGTGCAAGGTGTCGGGCCGCGGCTGGCGCTGCAGATTGTCGATGCCCTGGGGCCCGACGGCGTGAGCCGGGCGCTGGTGCTCGGAAATGCCGCGACGCTGCGCCGCGCGCCCGGGGTCGGTCCCAAGCTCGCGGCGCGGATCGTCAACGAGCTGGAGGACAAAGCGGCCGCTGTGATGGCCCTCGGCGCAACGGCCGGGCGCGTGGCCGTGCCCGGGGCAGTGGCGTCCGATATCGGCTCGGACGGAGCTGCGGTCGATCCGGGCCATCCCGAGGCGGGTGCGCCCCAGCCGGTGCCCGACGCTGCGGCGGACGCGCTCTCGGCGCTCCTGAACCTGGGCTACGAGCGGAGCGAGGCGGCACGGGCGGTGGCAGAGGCGGGGCAAGACGGCGCGACCGAGGCCGCCGAGATGATCCGCGCGGCCTTGAAGCGGCTCGCCCCGGATCTCTAAGACAGCGCAATGCCTGGATCCGACATCGAGCCACCCGTTCCGCCCCTGCCCAACCCGGTGCTGCGTCCCGAAGCCGATGAAGCAGACGCTCCGGAACGGGCGCTGCGCCCGTCGCGGCTTGCGGAGTTTACCGGCCAAGCGGCGGCGCGCGCCAATCTTGCGGTCTTTATCGAGGCTGCGCGGCGCCGCGGCGAAGCGATGGACCATCTGTTGCTATATGGCCCCCCGGGTTTGGGTAAGACGACGCTGGCCCAGATCGTCGCCAAAGAACTCGGCGTGGGGTTTCGGATGACCTCTGGGCCGGTGATCGCCAAACCGGGCGATCTCGCCGCTGTGCTGACCAATCTCGAAGCGCGCGACGTGCTCTTCATCGACGAAATCCACCGCCTCTCCGCGGTGGTGGAGGAGATCCTCTACCCGGCGATGGAGGACTTCGAGCTTGATCTCGTGTTCGGCGAGGGGCCGGCGGCGCGAACGGTGCGGATCGGGTTGCAGCCCTTTACGCTGATCGGGGCAACGACGCGGCTGGGGCTTTTGACCACCCCGCTCAGGGACAGGTTTGGCATCCCCGTTAGGCTCGAATTCTACACCGCCGATGAGCTGGGCCGGATCGTTGCGCGGGCGGCGGGGCTGATGGGACTTGCGGCGGAAGCGGGTGGCGTCGCGGAGATCGCGGCGCGGGCGCGGGGGACGCCGCGGATCGCGGGTCGGCTGTTGCGGCGGGTGGCGGATTTTGCGCTGGTCGAGGCGGGGGGACAGCTGACGCGGGAGGTGGCGGACGGGGCGCTGGCTCGGCTGGGGGTCGATGCGCTGGGGCTCGACGGGGCGGACCGGCGATATCTGCGCCTGATCGCCGAGCACTATGGCGGGGGGCCCGTTGGGATCGAGACACTGTCGGCTGCGTTGTCGGAGGCCCGCGATGCACTCGAGGAGGTGGTGGAGCCCTATTTGTTGCAAGCGGGGCTGATCGCTCGCACCCCGCGCGGGCGGTTGCTAACGCCCGGAGCATGGCGGCATTTGGGACTGGACCCTCCGGCTGCGGCCGGGCAGGGCGGGCTATTCGAGGACTGAGCGCGCGAGGAGGGCGCGGTCTGCCGGGGCGTCGAGCCCCCGCAGACCGCGGACCACCGGGGCGCCGCGCCCCCCGCCTCCCGGCGCCCCCCGGCCCCCCCAGCCCCCACCGGCCCCCCGGGG
>JBHJGY010000001.1:0-19868 GCA_050331335.1 Pikeienuella sp. | reverse complement strand
GCGAAGCTCGACAACGCTTCGTCAACCGTGTTCGACCCCGCCGCAAGTTCCGCGGCAATGGCGTCAATCAGCGTCTGCTGCTCTTCAGTCGGCTGGTTGATACGCAAAATCGACTGGATACCAGCCGAAAGCGCCATGGTTTGTTCTGCAGTTAGCATCTCTGTCCCACCTGTATGTCCGTCGTGTTCGACTCGGACTGCCACGCGCATCCGCACGGGCCGTCGGCTGGAAAATATTGAGTTTGCTGTATAGGCGCAAGCGAATTCGTGAACGCACGTGAAGCCCTGCGCCGGTGCAAAAGCCCGTGTTTCAGGCCTTCAAAGAGGTTCTTGCCGTTGCGTTGCGGTGAGAACACAGGTCTGGCAGCGGACCTGCCGATGGCCGGCGCGCCGATTTCGGGGCGCGCGGGCCGGCGCAGCCGGGCCGGTTGGGCCACGGGACGGGTCGGTTAAACCCCTTCGGTCGTCGACTGCGCTGCCTGAAAGGCCTCGGCCTCGACGGCGAGTTTTTGGACCGCGTTTTCCCAGGCGCCGATCTTGGCGTAGGCGCCGTAAACGTCTTCTTTCTTTAGAAACCGTGCGACGCGACCACGCGCGGCGCTCACCGCGCGGAAAAAGGTGGTCAGCGTCGGCTCCGGCACCAGATGGGCGAAATCCTGCACCCGGCGCTCCAGGGCGTCGACCTTCTTTCGCAGCTTGCCCAGCGTTTTCGTCGCCGATTTGCCCTTGCGGCGGGCGGCGTAGAGCATTTGCTCGAGCCGGCTTATCGCGATCTGCGCCTTCTTGAAGTCGTACTGCTCCTTGTCCTTCTCGTAGAAGGTCTCGTCGAAGCCGCCTTTAACATCGTCGAGCGCGTGCAGCGCCTGATGCGCCGCCTTGATGCTGTTCTCGGCATCCTTTTCCGCGTCCTTCTGCGGGCGGGGCTCCTGTGCCAAGATTTCATAGGCGTCGGGCAGATCCTCGCTCAGCACTTGGATCTTGGCCAAGAGGTCGCGGGCCAATTCGCGCCGGTCCTCCGGGCTCTTCGGGATGTCGTCTTTCGGCGGCTTGTCGCTGTCGGCGATGAATTGGGCGAGGAGGTTCAGATAGGCGAGCGCCTCTTCGTATTTGCCATCCTCGGACAAAAGTTCGGCCATCCCCCAGGCCCCTGCCATCCCGCCGAGATCGCCTTTTCGCTGACGCACAAGATCCATCATCACGGGGCCGAGCTTCTGCGCCTTGCGTTTGAATTCCTCGTGCTTCGGCTCCGGCGTGTCCGGGAACGCGGCGATCAGCTTCTCAATCGCCTGGGCGGCTTTGAGCGCCGCGCCGATGTTGCCCTGGCTCCCGGCCTTTTGGGCCGCGTTCCACAGCCCCTGGACCTTCTTCCAATGGCCCCATTGCCGGGCGATCACGAGCTCCACCCGCCGCGCGAGCTTGCGCCGATGGATCTCCCAAGCGAGTTCCGCCTTGAGTTTGTCCTTCGACTTGGCCGGATCCTGAGGTTCGGCCGTCGACTGCTGAGGGGGGGGCGGTGGCGGGGGAGGTGCCGTCACCTCCGTCTCCTGCGGCGGACGATGCTGCGCCTTGGACGCCTCGGCCTTCTCCGGGGCGACCGGGCCTTTCTCCACCTCGGGGTCGTCCTCAGGCACATCGAGGCTCTGTTGGGCGACGTCCTCGAACGCCTCGTTGCCCGGCTCCTCGATCGCCTCGAGCTCCTCGCCGTCTTTCACAATGACGATCCGATTATAAGTTCCGATCCCCATCATTTGGAACATCACCCGCACCCGGCGGGCGAGGCCCGGCACAGTCCGACCCTGGACCGAAAGCACGAGCACGTTTGCCGCATAGCGCCCGCCCGGGAAGATCGGCCCGCCATAAGCGGTGCCCCAGCAGAGCATCTTTGGTGTCACGTCGCCCTTGAGGCTGTTGGCGAGGCTGCGCGCGCCTTTCAGCTTGTGGAAGAGAAACCGATTGGCGTCGTGCTCGCTCGACGAGACCAGCGCGAAGGCGAAGTTGTGCGGGATACGCTTCAGCTGCGGGGCGACGGATTTGAGGTATTTCGCATGGGCAGCCGGCGTGACCATCGGCGCCTTCATCGCGTCGCCATCGAGGCTGTCAAGCATCTCGAGTTCCTCGCGGACCGCTGCGGGCACGCCTTTTTTGAGAACCTCGACCAGCGCGTCGTATTCGGCTTTGAGCTTTTTGTCCTTCTCCCCCTTGGCCATGTCTTCGCAGTGGTCGAGGAAGACTTTCCGCGGCTTCTCGATGGCCTTCAGCGTGGTTGCGGCCTTCTGCAGCTCCGCGAGTTGCTGGCGCGACAATGATTCGTCGCCGCCGACCTCGATGCTGAGCGCACGTTCTGCGCTTTCGTATTTGCCGACAGCGTCTACGAAGCGCATGTATTCTTTGACCCGATGCAGCTCCTTCGGACATTCCTTGCGCCACCAGGAGGTATCGAACTTCACCGTCGCGTTCTTTTTCATCGCGTCCTCCGGGATGCGCGCCGCCAGCAGGTTCATCGAAGGCTAGCAAAGGCGCGCCCGGTTTTCCAAGCGGAAGTCTGCCGGCCAAAGGGCACGGCAGATGGCGGCGATGGCGCAGACTGATCGGCCGCCGCGTGCGTCCGTTTGGCTGCGCCTCAGGGCTCAAGGGGGATCAGCACCTCGTTGCGCCGCAGAAAGCCCGGGGTGAAGGGGTCGTTGTAATAGGCGTAGACCGGTGGCCCCACCGGCGTGAGCCCCTCGGCCGTGAGCCAATCGCGCAGCGCGCTCTCATTGGCCGCGATATCCGCGTCGCTCGCATGGCCGGAGAACCGGATCGCCGCCATCAGCCGCTCGGGCCAAATGGAGAAGCGTACCGCGTCGCTGGCGGGCGCAGGCAGCTCCGCCAACGTGTATTCCGCGGGCAGGATGAAGCCGACCGACCACCTCTCCGCCGCGGCATCTTCGCCTTCCGGCCTCTGAGTGACCGGCGCGGTCATGGCGATCGAGGGGCCCGAACGGTCGCGTGCGAAGATATAGCGGGCGAGGGGGCTGAAGCCGTTGGACAAAGCTGCCCGGCGCGGGCCGGTTTCGGCAACCTCGGCCAGCGTCAGCGACGGATAGCGGCGGATCTCGATCGCGCCTGCGCTGCGCTCCACGACATAATCCGGTGTCTCGACATTTTGCACGACATAGACCCAGACCCCGATCAGGATCACGCACAGGCCCACCCCGAGGCCGATGATGATGAGGAGTGTCTTCATGGCCGGCTGCTCCTGTCGCTCCGCTCTCCTGGCATACCAAGCCCGCTGCTGCCGTTCGGCAAGGGCCGCGCCGGCTGGACAGACCCGCCCGCCCCGCGCTTACTATAACGGCGCAAAGAGCCCGTGATCACCCCGCATAGCCGCGCGCCCCGCCCGCGCCGCGAAGGAGCCGCCATGATCGACATCGCCTTTGGCCTCGGTTTCGTCGCCGGCAGCGTGACGCTGGCCCTCGCCGCTTACCTGATGGCCCGGGCGGTGGCGGCACCGCGCATGACCGAGGACACCAAGGCGCTGGCGGATTCCATGGTGTTCCGCATCGGCGCGCTCCACGGGCTGATCCTCGCCCTGGTCTTCGCCCAGGAACTGCTCGCCTATCGCGAGATCCGGTTAGGTCTCGCCATTGAGGCCACGGCCGTCAGCGACCTCTATTTCGACATCGCCCGCTATGCGCCCGCGCCCGAGATCGCGGCCGTCGTGCGGGCGGCCCTCGAAGACTATGTGCGTATCGCCGTCGGACCCGAATGGGAGAGCCTCGCCGCCACCGACCGGCTGCTGCAATCGGCCTGGGAGGCGCGTGAGATCGTCTACGGCGCGGTGCTCGATCTCGTCCCCGAAACGCCCCGTCAGGAGACCCTGCGCGCCAAGATGCTGGCCGATATCCACACCCTCGCCCAGTTGCGCGACGCCCGCGAGGTGGCGGCCCTTTCGGCGATCAGCCCGATGTTCTGGGTGGCGGCCTTTGCCGGGGTGTTGCTGGTGGTGTTGCCCTATTTCCGCTTTGCCCCCACCGCGCTCAACATGGTGCTGCTGGCGAGCTTCGCGGCCTACGCTGGGCTGGTGTTGTCGTTCATCTACGCCTTCGCCGACCCCTTTGCCGCGCCGGGCCGCCTGGAGCCTGCCGCCCTGGAGCGCCTCCTCCGGACCGGGATGGGAGTCGGCGCCTGAGGCCCCGGCCTCGCGGACGGCATCCGCTGCGGTCACGCCGCGCGGTCCTTGGCGATCATGGCGAACGCCGTCATCAGTTCTTACGCCATCACGACACCGACCGTGCAGACCGCAGCGTCGATCTCGGCGCTGTGGGGTTCGCCAGGCTCCGCAGCGACCTGGATGGCCCCCCCGCGCATCCCCGGGCCGTGAGCGCGCGCGATTTCGGCGGCGTCTTCAAAGGGGGGCGGTCGGCCAAATCTGGCGAGAAGTCGAGCGCCACCGGCATCGTCCCCAAGATCAGCCGCCTCAGGAGGTCCGATGCGTCGGTCATGGTGCTGAGGTCATAGAGCGCCCGGCCCACGGCCGCGGTCCGGCGGAGGCTCCGCGACGGGCGGTGGCCACGAAGTCCGCGTCACTTGACCTGAGGCCTTGCAGCGCCAATTGGTAGGTTTGTCTCTTGGTTGTGCGCATGAGGAGATGGAATGGATTTTAGGCGATTGCAGGTCCTCATCTTAAGCTACGGCCTCGGCGCGAGCAGTGCGACCGCCCTGGCGATATGGACCGACACGCTCTTGGGTCCGCTGCTCCTGTTTTGGATCGGGTCCGCGGTTCTCGCGATCCTGATCACCCTGGCCGTCCGAGATCGGCCGGATGCGCGCAGTTTTGACGACGCTCGGGAACGCGAGGCCGGTGACGCCGGGCTCCAGGCCTGGCCCGGTCCGGTCGACGCCGGCGCGCGCTCGCCTCCCGTCAGTCCTGTCGATCCCGGCCTGGTCAGGTTGGTCTATGTCAGCCAGCCGGCGCCGGGCCTCGGTCGGGCGGACCTCGCCGCCATTGCCACCCATGCGCAACGATGGAACGGAGAGAATGCCCTCACCGGCGTTCTTTTTTACGACGAGACGATCTTCCTCCAGCTCCTCGAAGGTCCGGAAGAGGCCGTGAAGGACTGCATCGCGAAAATCGAGGCGGATCCGCGGCACGGGGCGATCCACCGGATCATCTCGCTGGAGCCTGCTCTCGTCCGCCTCTTCCCCACCAGGACCATGCGCTTCGTCCCGCTCAGATCGCTCATCTGGCAGCGGACGCGCTTCGATCAGCTGTCGCTGCGCAATCTGAGCCAGGAAGCAGCGGCGGCGCTTCCGGATCGCTTGGTCGTGCTGGCGGAGAGAGCGGAGGATAAGACAATCCGCACGGAACTCTCTCACCGTCACATAAACGGTTGAACCCGATCAGCCCCCGGTCAGCGACATGTGGCGCGCCACCTGTCCGTCGACCCGCTGGCGGGAATAGTCGAAGTCGTGACCTTTCGGCTTGCGCGCGATGGCCGCGCGGATCGCGGCCCGCAGGTCCGCATCGTCGGCACCCGCCCGCATCACCGCCCGCAAATCCGCGTCGTCGTCCTGGCCGAGACACATGAAGAGCTGTCCCGTGCAGGTCAGCCGCACCCGATTGCAGCTCTCGCAGAAATTATGGGTGAGCGGGGTGATGAAGCCGATCCGCTGGCCGGTCTCGTCGACGCGGAAATAGCGCGCCGGGCCGCCGGTGCGCTCGGCGGTCTCGCTGAGGGTCCAGCGCGTGGCGAGGTCCTGGCGCAGCTCGGTGAGCGGATAATACTGGTCGAGCCGATCTTCGCCGCCCAGATCGCCCATCGGCATGACCTCAATGAAGGTCAGGTCGAGCCCCCAGTCCCGGCACCACTCCACAAGGCGATGGATTTCGTCGTCATTGGTGCCCTTGAGCGCAACCGTGTTGATCTTGACGCGCATCCCGGCGGCCTTCGCGGCTTCGATGCCGTCGAGCACCTGGCCGAGCCGACCCCAACGGGTGATCTTGGTGAATTTCGCGTCGTCCAGCGTGTCGAGGGAGACATTGACCCGGCGGACCCCGGCGCTGTGCAGCTCCTCGGCGAAGCGTGTCAACTGCGAGCCGTTGGTCGTCACGGTCAATTCGTCGAGCGCGCCGGCCTCCAGATGCCGCCCCATCGCGTGGAAGAAGGTCATGATCCCCTTGCGCACGAGCGGCTCGCCGCCGGTGATCCGCAGCTTGCGCACACCCAGCGCGATGAACTGCGAGCAGAGCCGGTCAAGTTCCTCCAGCGTTAGGAGGTCGCGCTTGGGCAGAAAGGTCATCTGCTCGGCCATGCAGTAGACACAGCGGAAGTCGCACCTGTCGGTCACCGAAACGCGCAGATACGTGATCGCGCGGGCGAAGGGGTCGATCAGCGGCGGGGTGGCGGGCAGGTCGGTCGCAAGACCGGTCATCGGCGTCTCCCAAGATTTTTCCCAAATCTAAGGAGAAGCCGCGGGAGGCGCAATCCCGATGCGATGGCTCGGGATTGCAGGATGTGCCGGCAGCTTAAACGCTCACTGCTGCGGGCGCGGGGTGGTCGGGCCCGACGGCGGCAGCAAGGGATAGGTGACCTGCGGCTGATCGCCGGTCAGCGCGCCGAGAAAGACCGCGATCTTGGCGGCGTCGTCTTGGGAAAGCTCGTTGCCAAGCTGGGCGACGCCCATCACCTCGACAGCTTCGGCAAGGCTCCACACGGCACCGGAGTGGAAATAGGGCGGCGTCAGCGCGATGTTCCGAAGCGTCGGCGTCTTGAATACATAAGCGTCCTCTTCCGCGCGGGTCACCGCATAGCGGCCTTTGTCCTCTTCGGGCAGCAGCGTCCATTCCGGCCGTTCGACGAGGCCGAAGGGCTGGTAGCTGTTGCCGCCGAGGTTCACACCGTTGTGGCACGACGCGCAGCCCGCCTCGAGAAAGACCTCGAAGCCAGCCTTCTCGGCGTCGGTCATCGCGGCGTCGTCGCCCTTCATCCAACGGTCGAAGGGGCTGTCGGGCGTGACCAGTGTCGCTTCGAAGGCGGCGATCGCGCGCGCGGCGTTATCGAATGTCACCGCGGTCTCGGCGTCGGGGAAGGCCGCGGCGAACGCATCGACATAGCCGTCCATCGACGTGAGCACCGCAAGGACATGCTCCTCCGACGCGGCCATCTCGACCGGGTTGACCATCGGGCCGCCCGCCTGCTCCACGAGGTCGGCGGCACGGCCGTCCCAGAACTGCGCCGTGTTGAAGACGGCGTTCAGGACGGTCGGCGAGTTGCGCCCGCCCTTCTGCCATTCGTGTCCGATCGAGACGGGCGCCAGATCGGCGCCACCGGTGCCGAGATTGTGGCAGCTGTTGCACGAGAGATTGCCGCCGGCAGAGAGGCGCGGCTCGAAGAAGAGCATTTTTCCGAGGTCGATCTGTGCCTCGGTCGGGATGGCGCCGTCGATCTCGACGGGGCCTTGCGGGATCGGCTCGAAAAGCTCGAGCGCCTGCGCCCGCAGGTCGTCGGCGGAGGCTGGGCTGAGTGCGCCGGCGGCGACAAGTGCCGCGGCCGTGGCAACGGTGCGTGTTAACCTGGATCTGTCCCTCTATCTGTCGCGTTGATGGGTTGATGGACACATCGCAAGTCTATCAGCGCGATTGCGGCCGCGCCTTGACCTCTGACATTGTCAGGCGGCTTCGTTGACACCTCTCGGCTGTGCGTCGGCCGTCCTTGCAGCGCTCGCTTGCCTTGTCCCGGCATCCCCGCACGTCGCCTCCTGGCCCGGTCGCTCGGCGGGGCCGATCCCGGCGCGCGCGCGGCACTGAGTGCGATGTCGGGTCGTCCTCGGCGGGGGCAAGGGGGTTGTGGGTCGCGCGGCTGGCAGGCAAAGAGAAGCGCCAGTTTTCGCGCGGAGACCACCGATGATCCTGTATGGACGCAATATGAGCCCGTTTGCGCGGCGTATCGCGATCTGGGCCCGCCTTCAGGGGCGAGCTCTGGAGCGCCGCGAGATCCGGCCGCTTGGCGAGACTTGGGACGAGATCCGGGCTCACAACCCCGTCGGCCGGGTGCCGGTGCTCATTCTCGACGACGGCACCCGTCTGATCGAGACCTTCGCCATCTGCGACTGGCTCGAGCAGACCGCTCCCCAGGCGCGTCGGCTCATCCCGAGCAGCGGTCCCGACCGGCTCGCTTGCCTGCAGCGGATCGCCATCGCCAACGCGACCACGGAGAAGATCGTAGAGCTGGAATACGAGGTGAACCGCCGACCGGCCGAATATCAGTGGCCCGACTGGCGCACCCGGCTGGTCACCCAGGTACAAGGCGGGCTCGCGGCAATGGAGGCAGCGGCGCCGCAAGATCGCTTCCATGGCGGCGAGGAGCCAGACGGCTCGGACATCGTCCAGGTGGTCGCGCTGCAGATGGCCGAGGTCACCAACCCCTGGGTTATCGAGCCCGCCACCCCACGGCTGTCGGCGCTGGCCGAACGTGCGATGACCCTGCCCGCCTTCGCCGAGACCAAGCCGGCGGGCTGATGCGCTGCCGCTGGCTCGACAACGGCCGCCGAGCGGTCTAGGAGCTGCGGCTGGCAAAGCGGAGAAGACGATGGGTGAGATGCGCGGGGTTTTTCTTGGGATCATGGCGATGGCGGTGGTGGTCACCGCATCGAACATCCTCGTGCAATATCCCCTGGGGCAGTGGCTCACCTGGGGGGCGCTCACTTACCCCTTCGCCTTCCTGATCACCGATATCTGCAACCGCCTTATGGGGCCGGCGCCGGCGCGGCTGGTGGTGTTCGCGGGCTTCACCTTGGCGGTTGCGCTGTCGATCTGGTTGGCCACCCCGCGGATCGCCTTTGCATCGGGCGCCGCTTTTCTGGCCGCCCAGCTCTTGGATGTTGCGGTCTTTCATCGGCTGCGCGCAGGTTCTTGGTGGCGGGCGCCGCTGATTTCATCGACCTTGGCGTCCCTGCTCGACACCGCGATCTTCTTTTCGCTCGCCTTTGCGTCTTGGGCGGCGTTCTTGGGTCCCGGCGAGCTTTGGGCGCTCGAGACGGTGCCGGTGCTCGGCGTGGGGCCTGAGGCGGCGTTGTGGGTATCGTTGGCGATCGGGGACTTCTTGGTGAAGCTGGCGATTGCGCTGCTCGCGCTGTTGCCGTTCCGCTTGATCACCCGATCGGTCCGCCCAGTCTGAGGGCGTCGAGAGCCGATGCTGCGGATCACCGATCGCATCGCGCTCCAAGATTGGGAGTTGACCGAGACCTTCGCCCGGGCCTCGGGCCCCGGCGGTCAAAACGTGAATAAGGTCGAGACGGCGGTGACGCTGCGCTTCGAAGCGCAACGCTCGCCGCATCTCACGCCAGAGGTCAAGTCCCGGTTGCGGCGGCTGGCCGGCCGGCGGTGGACCCAGGATGGGGCGGTGATCATCCAAGTCGACACGCATCGGAGCCAGACGCGAAATCGAGAAGAGGCGCGAACCCGTCTGGCCGAACTGGTCAGGAAGGCGCTCGAGCGGCCGAAGGCCCGGATCCCCACGCGGCCGACGCTCGCCTCCAAGCACCGTCGGCTCGACACCAAGGCCCGCCGCGGCGAGATCAAGCGCTTGCGCGGCGGCCCCGGCGAGCGTGAGTGATCGCCAAGAGGTCGGCGCAATCGCAACGGGCAAGACCGGTGCCGTGATGCGCGGCCTCACCCAAGATCTGCCGGAGGCGACGCGCGATGTCTGCCGTCAGTCACCTATCCGTTGTCACGCCCGCCTGCAGCGGACCCCGCATCACGCCCCCAGGTTCTTGCGATCGCATTCGACCGTGAACGCGGCGTTTGCGACTTCAAGGCTCGGACCGCTCCCGAGCCGGGATCGGAGGATGGGCGATGGCCGCCAGGGGGTGGCGTCTTTGGGCCGCGACATCTGGACTGTCAATTAAGATTGACTATCTCCGCTCGAATGCCCACTGTCGAGGAGAGCGTCGCCCTTTCCCCATGGGTGCCGCTCGACCGGTCCGGTGGAGGCTCAGATGGGCACGACCAGCATATCGTTCTTCCGTTTCGGCGGCTGGCGGGGCCGGCTCTGGGCCTTCTCGCAAATGAGCTTGGCCCGCGCGCCGCTGTCGCGCACAGAAGGTCTTGGGTTCTTCAAGCTCTTTGGAACCGGTGGTGGCGAAAGCTTCCGCGCCCGCCCAAATCCCGGCGTCTGGGCCGTGCTCGCAACCTGGCCGGATCTCCAGCGGGCGCGCAGCGCCCAGGCCGAGGCCGGGGTCTTCCGCCGCTATCGCGCGGTCGCCGATGAGACCTACAGCGTCTATCTCGAGGCGGTCAGCATCCGCGGCCAGTGGGACGGTCGCCAGCCTTTCGATATTGCCGAGCGCCCCTTGGGGTGCCCGTTCGCCGTGCTCACCCGGGCGACCGTGAAACCCTCAAAGGCGTTGGCCTTTTGGAAAGACGCCCCCGACATCGACGCCCAGACCGCCCGCGAGCCGGCGCTCCTCTTCAAGCGTGGCATGGGGGAAATGCCGTTCCTGCGCCAGGTCACCTTCTCCATCTGGTCCGATCTGGAGGCGATGAAGACCTTCGCCTACCGCCACCCGTTCCACCGCGACGCCGCCCGCCAAGCGCGCGAGCGCAACTGGTTCTCCGAAGAGCTCTTCGCCCGGTTCGCCGTTCTTGGCACCGAGGGAAGCTGGGAGGGGAGCGATCCGGTGGGTGCCGCACTTGCCGCGACTGCATCTGCCCCGAGCGCCGCGCCGCGGTCCCAGCCAATTCTTGTGCCGAGCCCTGCGCTCGAACCCCAAGCCTGACGGAAGGAGGGTCGCGCCATGCCCCGACCGACCAAACTCTATGCCCCGTTCGACACCGCCAAAATGGGGCGCAGCCGAACCCCGGGCCTCGGCGACCGCCGCCCCCATGCGATCGTGATCGGCGCGGGCTTCGGCGGGCTCGCCGCGGGCATCCGCCTGGGCGCGCGGGGCTACCGGGTCAGCGTGCTCGACAAGCTGACCACCCCCGGCGGCCGCGGCACAGCGTTTCGCCAGGACGGCTTCGTGCTCGATGCCGGCCCCACCATCGTCACGGCGCCTCAGCTATTTGAAGAGCTTTGGGCACTGTGCGGCCGGCGCATGGCCGACGATGTGGAACTGCGCGCCCTCGATCCGTTCTATGTCATCCGCTTCGACGATGGCGAAACCTTCACGGCCCGCCCCGATATCGACGCCATGCGCGATGAGGTCCGCCGGATCTCGCCGAGAGATGTCGCCGGCTATGATCGGTTCATGAAGGAGGGCGCCGAGCGCTACCGGATCGGCTTCCAGGGTATGGGGATGATCCCATTCACCCGGATCACCGATATGCTGCCCTGGCTGCCCGATCTGGCGCGGTTGCGGGCCGACCGCTCCGTTCACGGCCATGTGGCCACACGGGTGCGTCACCCCCATTTGCGGGCGGCGCTCTCGTTCCACCCGCTTTTCATCGGGGGCGATCCCTATCGGGTGACCTCGATGTACTGCCTCGTCAGCTATCTCGAGGCCAAATACGGCGTCCACTACACGATGGGCGGAACCAACGCGCTCGCCCGAGCAATGGCAGATCTCATCGAAGGGCAGGGGGGCGCGATCCATTACGGCCAGGAGGTGGACGAGATCCTCGTCGAGGGTGGCCGAGCGCGCGGCGTGCGTACCACCGGTGGCACCGAGCGCCGCGCGGAGATCGTTGTATCCGGCGCAGATGCGGCTTGGACCTATGGCCATCTGCTGCGCAACGCCCGCCGGACCCGCTGGACCGCCCGCAAGCTCGAGAAGAGCCGCTACTCCATGAGCCTCTTCGTCTGGTATTTCGGCACCAAGCGTCAGTGGCCCGAGCTCGCGCACCACACGATCGTCATGGGGCCCCGCTATGGCGGGTTGATCCGCGACATCTTCCGCACGGGCGTTCTTGCCGAGGATATGTCGATTTATCTCCACCGGCCGACGGCGACCGACCCCTCCGTGGCGCCTCCGGGGATGGACGCCTTCTACGCCCTCGTGCCGGTGCCCCATCTCGGCCACGGCCAGGAGTGGAGCCCGGCGGAGGTCGAGGTCTACCGCCAGCGGCTGGAGGCGCGCCTTGAAGAAACGGTAATGCCGGGGCTCAGGGGCACGGTGGTCAGCCAGCAGATCATGGCGCCCCCGGATTTTCGCGATCGCTACCGCTCGCCCCACGGCGCGGGCTTTGCGTTGGAGCCGAGATTGCTCCAGTCGGCCTGGTTCCGCCCGCACAATGCGTCCGAGGAGTTCGACGGCCTCTACCTCGTGGGCGCCGGAACCCATCCGGGCGCCGGCCTGCCCGGCGTCGTCACCTCCGCCAAACTCCTCGACCAGATGGTGCCCCATGCGTCCGAGCTCGTCTGAGCCGGCGCAGCGGCGGCGCCCGAAGCCCGTGCGCGGCGCGGCCGATCGCGCCGACTTCGCCGCCTGCGCGGAGGCGATCCGCCACGGCTCCCACTCCTTTCACGCCGCGGGCAAGTTCCTGCCCCAGCGGCTCCGTCTGCCGTCCCATGCGATCTATGCCTTCTGCCGGCTGGCGGATGACGCGGTCGACGAGACGGACCTGCCGCTCGACGATGCGGTGGCCCGGCTGCGCGTGCGGCTCGACCGCGCATATCAGGGCCGCCCACTCGATATCGCGGCAGACCGGGCTTTCGCGCGCACGGTCGAGGCCTTCGAGATGCCGCGCACCCTGCCGGAGGCCTTGATCGAGGGGTTGGCCTGGGACGCCGATGGCCGCCGCTATGCCACCCTCTCCGAGCTCAACGCCTATGCTGCACGGGTCGCGGGCGCGGTCGGTGGAATGATGGCCGTTCTGCTTGGAGAGCGCTCCGCGGAGATGCTGGCTCGGGCCTGCGATCTCGGCGTCGCGATGCAGCTGACCAACATCGCCCGCGACGTCGGTGAGGATGCCCGGCGCGGTCGCGTCTATCTCCCGCTCGACTGGCTGGAAAAGGCTGGGATCGACCCCGAGCGGCTGATTGCGGCACCAGCCCCGAGCCCGCAACTCGCTGCTGTGCTCAAGGCTCTGCTGGCAGAGGCCGACAAGCTCTACATCCGCGCGGAGGCCGGCATCGCCCGCTTGCCGAAGGACTGCCGTCCGGCGATCTTCGCAGCGCGGTTCCTTTATGCAGAGATCGGCCACGAGGTTGCCCGACGCGGCTATGACAGCATCACAGGCCGTGCCGTGGTCTCGAAAGCACGAAAGCGGCTCATCGTGCTGCGCGCGCTCGCGGCGGCTGCGGCGCCCCTGCCACGGGCCTGGGCACTTTTCAAGCCAGCACTCAGTGAGACGCGCTATCTTGTTGACGCAGCAGCGCTTTCAGCTGAACCAGAGCCGCGCCCGTCTGCCTTGGCCGTTGCGAACGCCACTGCCCCGTCCGACGGGCTCGCCGGGATATTCGCGACGTTGGCGATGCGCGACCGGTTGGACCGGCGTGCGCCCCCGACCTATGTCACGGAATGACAGGGCTCAGAAACTCGGGAGCGGCCAATGCTCGACTTCTCTCTTTCGCTCTTCGTGTTCATCGCGATTTGCTTTGCGGCTGCGATGACCGGGGCCTTCTTCCAGCCCGGCAAGTGGTATGAGGCGCTTGAGAAACCGCCTTGGACGCCGCCCAATTGGGTGTTTCCCTTGGTCTGGACGGTGCTCTACGGGATGATTGCGGCCGCTGGCTGGATCATCTGGCGCACCGCCCCGGGCGACGCGGTTACGCTGCCGATCGCGGTCTGGGGGGTGCAGATCCTTTTCAACGCTGCTTGGTCGCCGGTGTTCTTCGGGCTCCGGCGGATGGAACTCGGCATGGTCGTCGTCACCGGCATGTGGCTTTCAATCCTGGGCTGCATCGTCGTCTTTTGGCCAATCTCCGCGACCGCGGCCCTGCTGATGGTGCCCTATCTTGTGTGGGTGACCATCGCTTCGGCGCTCAATTGGTCGGTCTGGCGGCGCAACCCCGACGCGCGCAACATCGCCGTCTGACGAGGTCGCCGATGCAAATCGTGGAGCTCGAGCCGTTTATTTCCGATACGGTTTTCGTGTTTTTGCAGATGTTGCTGAGTTTCGGCTTCGTCATCTGGTTCGGCTTGTCGCAAATCAGGGCGACCCGGCGCAGCCGCGAGGCGGACAAAGCCCCCTCGAGCCTCGCCAAGGACGGGCGCCCGCGAACGGGCCGATGAGGCCGGCGGCTCAGCCGCCCCACCAGGTCGCCCGCGGCATCCGCCATGGCAGGAGCGCCTTCACCCAACGGCGGTCGAACCGGTCGAGATCGAGCGTCTCGTGAACGACTTCGGCGCGGGCTCCGTCGAGTTCAGCCTCTAACATCGCGCGGGCATAGAAGGGCGCGTCCTCCAACCGGCGCAGCACCCGCACGTGCCCTTCCGACCGCGTGCTACGGCGCACCCGCCACAGCGTGCCGGGCAGGGCGGCCTCCGGCGGTGGGGGGCCGAGATCGCGCACCTGTCCGTGGGTGTCGGCGCCGAGGTGGAGTGCGAGCCGAGAGCCATCGCGCCGGTCCGCCTCATAGAAGATCCGCGCGGTTTCCCCGCGCGCCCCGCCGATCCGCGCGCGCGACCAGTTCCAATGGACGAAATCCGCTTCGAGCGGCCGGGCGCCGAAATTCGCGTCCAAGTAGCCGTGGCCTGTCCAAGACAGCCGAGGTCGGTCGAGCTCGACGCTGACGCTGGAGAGCGGGCCGTAGGGGCGCCACCGGTGATGTCCGGCCGGATCCAGCTGCGCTTCGTAGGCCGTTAGCGGCTCGGGCGTGACCGTTACGACCCCGCGCACGGGTGTGAGGTGGGGCACGGCCGTCTCGGCGATCTCGACCGTGAAACGCCGCCCATCCCAGGCCGCCCGGCTGGGGCCGACAACGAAGGCTGCGGCGCTTCTGTGGCAGGTCTGGGCGCCACGCTCGGTCATGGTCCAGCGGTTGCGGGTGCCGTACAGCGCCACGTTGATCGTGCAGTGGTCTTCGGGGTTCAGCCGGCCGCGCCAGGCGTAATAGGGGGAGAACACGCTGCCGACGAAGATGATGATGGAGATGGCGTTGCGTCCGTCCGCGGAGATCCCGTCGAGATACCACCAGGCGTAGCCGCCGGGCTTGACCGCGACATCGAAGCGGGGGCCCTCGGGCGGCCGAGATCCGCCATCACTGCCGCCGCCGCCAGTCGGCCCTACATCGTTGCCAACGGCACCCCCGCCCCTGGATGCGCCGATCCCCCCGCCAGATAAAGTCCCGGGATCCGGGACCGCGCCGCTGGACGCGCGAAGCTCGCCATCGCGCCGTTGAAACTCCCATGGGGCGCCCGGCCGTAGAGCGCGCCGCCGGTACCGGGGAACAGCGCCGCCCAGCCCTGGGGCGGCGTCACCGTGGCCGAACTGCGGTCGAGCTCGATCGGCAATCCCGCGCGGGCGAGCAGGCGCGTGGCGGCGTCGAGGCATCTTTCTGTCTCCTCTTTGGGGGTCGGACGGTGATCGCCGTCCGGCGGGGCGTTGATGATCATGAGCACCCGCTCGCGCGCTGCCGGGCGTTGGGGCTCGGCGGTGGGGGCGCGGTCCTGGGCGCAGACATAGACGGTGGGCTCGGCAGGCAGGCGACGGTCGCGCAGGAGAGCGTCGAATTCCGCCCGATAGTCCGAAGAGAAGGCGACCGTGTGGAAGGCATACGGCGCTTCGGTGCGGGCCAGGCCGGTGACGGTGAGCGCCGAGAGCGACCGTGCCGTGGGCGCGACCGGATCTGTGGCGCGTCGGGCCGCGGCGCCGAGCAACCCAGCGCCGAGCGCCCCGGCATCGCCGTTGAAGACCACCGCATCCGCAGGGATCTCGGTGCCACAGGCCAGGCGCAGGCCGGTGGCGCGCCCGCTGGAGATCAGGACCTCGTCGACGGGTGCGGCCCGGCGGATTTCGGCGCCATGGGCCTGGGCGAGGCGCGCGAGCGCCTGGGCCAGCGCGTGCATGCCGCCTTTGATGTGCCAGACGCCTTTCTCTTCCACATGCCAGATCAGCATGAGCAATGCCGGCGAGAGATACGGCGAGCCGCCGACATAGGTCGCGTAGCGGCCGAAGAGTTGGCGCAGCCGGGGGTCCTGGAAGGCTTTGGCGAGCAAGCCTGCGAGCGAGCGCAGCGGCGCCAGATCCTGCAGCACGCTGCCGCGCGGGCCGATCGCCCGGGCGATGCCCAGCGGCGAGGGTTTCTGCGCCTCGATGAAATGTGGCGCGAGGGCGGAATAGACCCTGGCGGCGCGGTCCGAGAACCGGCGGAAGCGGGCGGCCTCTGCTTGCCCGGCGAAACCGGCGATGGCGTCCTCTGAGCGGGCGGGATCGTTGAAGAGGTCGAGCCGGCTGCCATCGGTCCAGGCATGGCGCGCGATCAGCTCGGCGCGGGTGAGGCTGAGGTGGTCGTCTAGCCGGGCGCCAGCGGCGGCGAACAAGGCCTCGAAGATCCAGCGCATGGTGAAGACGGTCGGGCCAGCATCTACCCCGCGTCCCTCGGCCGACACCTGTCGCGCCTTCCCGCCGAGATTGGCCTGGGCTTCGCACAGCGTCACCTGCCAGCCCGCGACTGCCAAGTCGAGTGCCGCCGCGAGCCCGCCGAGCCCGGCCCCGATCACCGCCACCTTTTGCGCCATGGGTTTCCGCCCTCTTCA
The DNA here is from genome assembly GCA_050331335.1 of Pikeienuella sp. Classification (GTDB taxonomy): domain Bacteria; phylum Pseudomonadota; class Alphaproteobacteria; order Rhodobacterales; family Rhodobacteraceae; genus Thermohalobaculum. Next base: position 3,249 of record JBHJGY010000001.1, on the reverse strand, counting down.
CTTGACGGCTGTCCTGACAATGAGCGTTGACAGCTGTTGTGAGATGTGTCCACAATTATTGACACTAAGAGAGACAACGAATGCTGACAAGGCGGATGTGGGGAGGAGCCGGAGATGGAGACCCAGACGCGGATCGAGAAGACGCTGGACGCGGCAGTCATGCGGGCAGAGGCCAGCGAGGCCCCGCCGCGGCTCGCCGCCGCGCTCCGCCATGCGCTGTTCCCTGGCGGGGCGCGGGTAAGGCCGTTGCTCTGCCTCGCGGTGGCGCGAGCCTGCGGCGACGACATGCCGGCGCTCGCTGATGCCGCCGCCGCGTCGATCGAGCTGATGCACTGTGCAAGCCTCGTGCATGACGACATGCCCTGTTTCGACGATGCGGATTTTCGCAGGGGCAAGGTGACGGTGCATGTGGCCTATGACGAGCCGATCGCGCTGTTGGCCGGGGATGGGCTGATCGTGATGGCTTTTGAAGCACTCGCGCATGCAGCCACAGCCTCTGGGCCGGGCGCTGCGCCCCGGCTTGCCGGGCTGGTCGCGGCGCTCGCCCGGGCCACCGGCATGCCGCGCGGCATCGTCGCCGGCCAGGCCTGGGAGAGCGAGCCGAAGATCGCCCTTGCCCCCTACCACAGAGCCAAGACCGGGGCGCTCTTCGTCGCCGCAACCCGCATGGGTGCGCTGTCCGCCGGCGCCGACCCCACCCCTTGGCGCACCTTGGGCGACCGGCTCGGCGAAGCCTATCAGGTGGCGGACGATCTGCGCGACGCGATCTCGACGCCTGAGGAACTCGGCAAGCCGGTCGGCCAGGACGACCGCCACGACAGGCCGAATGCGGTGATCCAGCTGGGGCTCGACGGGGCGGTGGCCCGGCTCGAAGCGCTGCTCGCCGAGGCGGAGGGCTCGATCCCCGCTTGTGCCGGTGAGGCGGAGCTGCGGGCGCTGGTGCGCATTCAGGCCAAGCGGCTCACACCGCGCGCCCTTGCCCCGGTCAGCGTAGCCTGACGGCGATGGACGGCGTGCCGACCCCGCCGCGCGGCCCGCGGCCGCGGAGTTTGCGCGAGCGGTTCCTCGCTTGGCGCGACCGGATGATCGCGCGGCCGGCCTTCCAGGATTGGGCGGCAGCCTTCCCGCTGACCCGCGGCCTTGCAAAGCGGCGGGCGCTGGCGCTCTTCGACCTCACGGCGGGGTTTGTCTACAGCCAGGTGCTGCGCGCGGTGGTGGAGCTCGATCTGCTCGACCGCCTGGCCGAGGGGCCGCGGAGTGTCGCCGAGCTCGCCGCTGAAACCGGCCTCCCGCCCGACCGGGCCGAGCGGCTGCTGGCCGCTGCCGCGTCGCTGGAACTGCTCGCCCGGGTGGATGGGGGCTACCGATTGGGCCAGGTCGGGGCGGCGCTGCGGGGTTTGCCGGGGGTGGCCGAAATGGTTCGCCACCACGACCTGCTCTATCGCGACTTGGCCGATCCGGTTGCGCTCTTCCGCGGGGAGGCCACACCGGAGCTCGCGCGGTTCTGGGGCTATGTCGGCGGCCACCGGACCCATGCGCTCAGCGCCGAGGAGACCGCGCCTTATACGCGCTTGATGGCCGCGACACAGACGATGATCTCCGCGGAGGTCCTCGCCTCCTACCCGGTTCGCCGGCACCGCCATCTCCTGGATATCGGCGGCGGCGATGGAAGTTTCCTGCAGGCCGCGGCCGCTCGGGCATCGCGACTTCAGGTGACGCTCTTCGATCTGCCCGCGGTGGCTGCGCAGGCCGAAGTCCGATTCGCCGGGTCCGGGCTCTCACCGCGCGCGCGGGCCGTCGGGGGAGACTTCTTCGCCGATGCCCTGCCGGTGGGCGCCGATGCGGTCTCTCTGCTTCGGGTGCTTTACGACCACGATGATGGCCCGGCGCTGGAGATCCTGCGCCGGGCGTTCGCGGCGCTGCCGCCGGGCGGGAGCCTGATCGTGGGCGAGCCGATGGCCGAGACGCCAGGGGCTCCTCGGGTCGGGGATGCTTACTTCTCCCTCTACATTCTCGCGATGACCCATGGCCGCCCCCGCAGCGCGCAGGCCCTCACCGAGTTGATCGCTGCGGCCGGCTTTGTCGAGATCCGCCGCCGCCGCACCCGCCGGCCGTTCCTCACGGGCTTGATCACCGCCCGCCGCCCGTCCTGACAACCAAGATTGACAGACCACGCGTCACCCAAAGTCCTTTCTGCTTGACACCCGCAAGTGTCAATTTAAACTGACAATCACCAAGGGCCCGGATCGGCCGAGTCCCGCTAGGCGGGGTCGATCCCCAGAGCCGCAAGCTGAGGGAGCGCAGATCATGACGACGACGGCCGTGGTTTTCGAGACGCCGGGACGGGTCGCGCTCAAGCGCCTCGGGCTCGCCGCCGCGGGCCCCACCGACCTCGTCGTCGAGACGCTGTGGTCCGGCATTTCCACGGGCACCGAGAAGCTCTTCTGGACCGGCCGGATGCCGCCTTTCCCGGGGATGGGCTACCCGCTTGTGCCGGGTTATGAGGCGGTGGGCCGCGTGCTCGAGGCAGGACCCGAGGCCGGGATCGCCGTGGGCACCACTGTCTTCGTCCCCGGTGCAACTTGCTATGAAGGCGCCCGCGGGCTCTTTGGCGCCTCCGCCTCTCGGATCGTCGTGCCAGCGGCACGGGTCCTTGCGGTGGATGCCGCGCTCGGGGCCGATGCGGCACTCTTGGCGCTTGCTGCGACGGCGCGCCATGCGCTGGCCCTGCCTGGGGCGGCTCTGCCGGAGCTTATCGTTGGCCACGGCGTCCTCGGCCGGCTGCTTGCGCGGCTGACGCGCGCTCTCGGGGGGACCCCCACCGTCTGGGAGATCGATCCCACCAGAGCGGCCGGTGCAGAGGGCTATGAGGTCCTCGCTCCCGAGGCCGATCCCCGCCGCGACTACCGCGCGATCTGCGACGTCAGCGGCGCCGAGGGGATCCTCGACACCCTCATCCCCCGCCTGGCGCCCGGCGGCGAGATCACGCTTGCGGGCTTCTACGCCGAGCCCGTGGCCTTTGCTTTCCCACCCGCCTTTCTGTGCGAGGCCCGCATCCGGGTCTCGGCCGAATGGCGGCCCGACGACCTCGCCGCCACCGCCGCCCTCGTCGCCGAGGGCAGGCTTTCGCTCGGCGGGCTGATCACCCATCGCCGTCCCGCCCCGGAATCGGCCGCGGCCGAATCCCCAGCCGTAGAAGCCCCGGGCGGTCTCAAAAATAAAATCGACAGGGAGGGCATACAATAAGCC